>JAYRFB010000141.1:0-1858 GCA_041908585.1 Candidatus Krumholzibacteriia bacterium | reverse complement strand
GTTGGCCCGCCCGGCCGCCCCGTCGGGCCGGACGGCCACCTCTCCGTCAGCAGCCGCGACAACGACCGCATCCTGCGTTACGACGGCGTGACCGGCGCCTCGCTGGGCGCGTTCGTGCCGGCCGGCTCGGGCGGCCTCGACGCGCCGCGGGGGCTCGCCTTTGGTCCCGACGGGCACCTGTACGTGGCCGAGGAGGTCCACGACAGCGTCAGCCGCTACGACGGCACCTCGGGCGCCTTCATCGACGTCTTCGTGCCGGGGGGCACGGGCGGCCTGAACCACGCCAACGACGTGGCCTTCGGTCCGGACGGGCGGCTCTACGTGGCCAGCTACGCCGGCAACCAGGTGCTGGCCTACGATGCGACGACGGGTGCGTTTGCCGGGGCGCTCCCTGCAGATCTCCTGCAGGGGCCGGCGTGGATCGCAATCGGCTGCCGGTCCGCCGTGGCAGACGTACCCGCCTCGCGTCCGCCGGTCGCTGCCGTCGCGGTCGAGCCGGGCGTCCCCAATCCCTTCAACCCGCGCACCACGGTCGCCTTCAGCCTGCGCGAGGCGGGCACGGCCCGGGTGTCAGTCGTCGATGCGGCCGGCCGCCACGTGGCGGTGCTGCTGGAGCGGTCGCTCGACGCCGGCCGTCATGCGGTCGAATGGAACGGCCTGGATGATGCCGGCCGGGCCATGCCGTCGGGGATCTACCTGGTACGCGTGGAAAGCGGCGGCGAGGCCGTGGCCGCGAAAGTGGCATTGCTGCGCTGAGGCCTGACAGGATGACAATGGGCGCCATTGTGGCATGACATTCTGGCGCCCGAGTCGGTGGAGCGCCCGGCATACCGTATACGGAAGCCGGGCGCATCTCTATTATATCATTATTTGACAACACATTAAGGTGGCGTCCGGGGTGGGCGCCGTCGTGGGCATCGTCCGTGCGTTGAGCCGGGGGTTGCGAGATTCACGACATCTCCCGGAGAGGCCCGACCCCATGAAGAACCTGACCGTCAACGCCATGGAGACCCTGCAACGCGCCCAGGCCAAGGCCTACGAACTGAGCCATGCCCAGCTGGAGCCGCTGCACCTGCTGTACGCCCTGCTGAGCGAGACCGGCCTGGCGACCAACGTTCTGCGGTCGCTGGAGCTGGACCCGCAGCTCATCGCGCGCACCGCCGAAAAGGAACTGCAGTCGCTGCCGCGCGTGCAGGTCAAGGACGTGCCGGCGCCCAGCCGCGAGCTGCAGATGGTGCTGCTGGAGGCGGACCAGCTGGCGGGGCGGGCGGCGCGCGGCAGCGGCGGCGACGGCGCGTCGGCGATGACCGGCACCCGCGAGCTGCTGCTGGCGGTCGCTGCCGACAAGGGGCGCGCCGGCAGCGTGCTCAAGACGTTCGACGCGACGCCGGCGAAGATCGCCCGCGCGCTCGGGCAGATGGGCGCCGACCAGGCCTACCAGGGCGACGACGAGAGCGGCGTCTCTGACGCGAACGACAGCGCGCTGGGCAAGTACGCGCGCGACCTGTGCGCGGCGGCGCGGGCCGGGAAGATCGACCCGATCATCGGGCGCGACGAGGAGATCCGCCGCGTGGTGCAGATCCTCAGCCGGCGCACGAAGAACAACCCCGTGCTGATCGGCCTGCCCGGCGTGGGCAAGACCGCCGTGGTCGAGGGACTGGCGCGCCGCCTGGTCGAGGGCGACGTGCCCGAGGGCCTGAAGGGCAAGCGCCTGCTGGCGCTGGACCTGGGCGCGCTGATCGCCGGCACCAAGTACCGTGGCGAGTTCGAGGACCGCCTGAAGAAGGTCATCAAGGAGGTGACCGAGCAGGAGGGCGAGATCCTGCTGTTCATCGACGAGATGCACACGCTGGTCGGC
>JAYRFB010000140.1:0-7603 GCA_041908585.1 Candidatus Krumholzibacteriia bacterium | reverse complement strand
GCGCTCACCCATGGCGCTCACCAGCGCACGGTGCCGTAGAATTCCACGCCACTGAACGCAGGCTCGTACTTGCAGACGCCGCCCGAGCAGAGATAGCCTTCCTGACGCCGGCCCGCCCACAGCGTGAGCGTGCCGCCTTGCGGGAGCGTGCGCACGGCCTGCAGAGCCAGGAACGGGCCGGCATCCTCGCGCGGCGCGCGCTGTTCCGCGTACTTGTTGTTGGTCTCGGCGATGGCCGCCAGCAGCCAGCGGCTGCGCAGCGCGCACTCGAGCTTGAACCACTGCTGGTCATAGGCGCCCAGGTCGAACCCCACGCCGCCGCCGACGCGCACATGCTGGTGCTCCGCCTGCAGCGTCCAGGCGCTCGCGCCCGGGCCCGACCAGGCGGCCTCGGCGGCTGCGGTCTGGCGCAGGCCCTCGCTGTCCTGGTAGCCGAAGGCGGCCTGCCAGCCGACGCCGCGCCAGTGCCCCAGCTCGGCGGACAGGCTCGCCGCCTCGTGGACCGTGCGCCCGTCGTGCAGCCGCAGCCTCACCGCGCTGGCCTGAAGGACCAGGGCCCCGGGACCGCGCCAGGTCACGTCCAGGTTGTGGCCCGTCTCGTCGTTGGTGTTGAGCGAGTGGGGGGCGCGATTGAACAGCGTCCAGGTGTACTCGCGCGCGAGCGCCGGCGGCCGGTTGAGGGACGTCACCCCGTCGGCCTGCGAGACCAGCTCGAATCTGCTGTAGTCGCTGCCTTCCCAGGACACCGTGAAGGGGCCGCCGTAGAGGTTCAGGTTGCCGTAGAGGGCCCAGCCCTCGCGCGCATCGCTGTCGGCGCCGTCATCGCCGCCGTCGAGGGCGGCCAGCGACAGGCGGTTGCGACCGCCCGCCTCGGCGTACCAGTCGGCGTGGGGCAGGCTCTGGCGCAGCCGGAACGCCGCCGCCCATTCCCTGTCCACGGCGTCCGTGCCCTCATCGGAGGAGTTGTGCCAGGTCAGGCCCGAGGCGCCGCCCGACAGGCCGCGGCCGAGCGCCACCTCGAGGTCGGCGCCGCGCACGTCCAGCTCGCGAACCGACGGCGTGCCCGAGAACACCGTGGCGGCCAGGCGCCCGCGGCGCGCGGTGGCGCTGACCCCGTCCAGGTGCGTGTCGATGCGCAGGTCGCGGTCCTGCCAGGCGTTGAACAGCAGGCCGCGCCCGAACAGGCCCAGGAAGTGGCCGGCGCGGATCGTGACGTCGTCGCGCGTGAGTTCGAACCAGCGGTGGGTGACCTCGTTGCGCCGGCGCCGTTCCTCGCCGGGAGCCTGCGAGTTGAGCGTCAGTCCCGCGCGTACCGGCCCGCGGGCCCAGGTCGCGTCCAGCCAGTTCTCGACGATCTCGCGGCGCGTCCCGGTGGCGTACGAATACTCGAAGCGGTCGCTGAGCGAGAGCTCGCCGGCATCGTCGGGCCCCGCGACCGTGGCCGGGGCCGTGACCGGAGCCGGCGGGGCGGCCAGCAGCGCCTCGATCGCCACGCGCAGCCGTTCATCGTCTCCCTCGGCGTAACCTGTGTGGCGGTAGGCCTCGTTGCCATCGCGGTCATAGAGGATGACGTACGGCATCGCGTCGACCTGCAGCATCTGCTGCACCGTGGCGGCGGGGTCCAGCAGCACCTTCAGGTGCGTCCAGCCGCGCGATCGCACCAGCGGCTCGACCTTGGCCAGGCTCTTCGGGTCGTCGGTGCTGACCGCGAGGAACGACACGCGCCCATCGTAGTCGCCGGCCATGGCCTCGAGGTGCGGCAGCTCCTTGAGGCAGGGCTTGCACCAGGTCGCCCAGAACGAGACGACCACCGGGCCCCGTGCCAGCTCGTCGGCGAACGAGACCCGCCCGCCGGCGGGGTCCTCCAGCGTCCACTCGGGGGTGGCGGTCGCCACGGTGGCGAGCGCCAGCAGCGCGCCGATCGCGAGCGCCGCCTGGCGCAGCCGCAGCGGGAGGGGCAGCCGTCGATCGCGGGTCCTGGTCATCGGTGACTCTCCGGGTTCGCCGCGCGGGCGACGGTCAGCGGTACCGGGCACGCGCTCGAGCCGGCCTGCAGCACGACGCGGTCGGACGTGCGCTGCACGAACGCCACGACGGTCCCGTTGCCCGGCGCAACAGCGCCGCGGTTCAGCGCCAGGTCCCAGGTCGCAGGCTGCCCGGCGACGAGCGGCCCCAGGTCCGGGAGCGCATCGACGCGGTCGCGGAACATGTGGTGGAACACGGACTGGCCGTTGTTGCCCGGCGGCGAGGCATAGGCGACCTCGTCCTCGTACAGCGCCACGTAGAGGAGGCAACCGGTCAGGTCGACATCGACGAGCGGCGTCAGGGTGACGGTCACCGGCACCGTCGCGCCGCCACCCAGTTCGGCCGCGACATCCACGAGGAAGCCCGGGTCGGTGGCCCAGCGCCCGGCGGCGTCGGCGGCCGTCGAGTCGGCGAGCAGCGGGTAGGCCTGCAGCCGCCCGTTGACGTAGATCGCCGGCGCCCCGAGCACGAAGTAGTGCATGAAGCGATTCGCGTTCTCGGTGGGGTTGGCCAGGTAGAACGGATCCACGGGGCTGGGCCAGTTGACGCTGAACTCCAGGAACAGCGCCCGGTCGGGACCGAAGCCCGGACGGGCGATGACGTCGACGAGCGCGTCGGCTGCCTGCGGGCAGGTCGGGCAGTTCACGTTGCCGAAGCTCTCGATCATGACCGTCCGCCGCGAGCGCAGTCGCAGGTCCTGGGCCGTGACCTCGGCCACGTCGCCCTCGACGACCTCGACCGGCAGGCTGGCCGGAACGCCCAGCCAGGTGTCCAGCGCCAGCGAGACCTCGTAGGTGCCCGGCGCCAGCCCGGCCACCACCGCGGGCGTCACCCTGCCGGTGTCGATGCCATCGAGCAGGATGCGCGCGCCCGCGGGCTCGCTCGCCACGCGCAGGCCGGTCTGGAACAGGAGGAAGTCGATGGTCGCCGACTCGAGGGGCGACAGGTCGACGGTGATGCTGCCGGGGTCGGACTGCCAGTCGGGAAGCTCGACGCTGACGACGTGCCGCGTCGGCGCGACGCCGGTCAGCGTGCACGGAGTCACCAGCCCGGTGTCCTGCCCATCCAGGCGCACGGCCGCGCCCGCCGGGGTCGAGGTGACGGTGAGGCTGGCCGGCTCGTAGTGCGGGGCGACGCGGCCGCAGCCGGTGGCCAGCAGCACCAGGGCGGCCAGCAGGGAGAATTGACGTGGTGCGTAACCGGGGGCGTGATGGGGTCCCCGACGGGGCCCGTGGCGGTCACCGAGCGGCTGGGACATGGCGGTGCTCCTGGCGCGGTCCGGGGCGCCGGCCGGGTGCCGTTCGCCACGGGGCCAAGTATAGGCGGCGCCGCGCTGCACGGTCAACCGGGGCCGCGCCGCGCGGACCGGCGTTTGTGCGCCGGCGCCGAGGTCCGTACGTTCAGCCTGTCTCCGGGAACGACAGCGCGGCGGGACGCGCCATCCCGCCAGGCCGGGCCAGGACCGGGCCCGCGCAGCGGTGGAGTCGAGTCGGGGTCCGCAACCTCGCCTTTCGATCCGGAGTGCGCCATGTTCGCCACCTGCCGCCCGCACGCGCGGCCCCGCGCCGCAGCCTTGTCCCGCCTTGCCTCGTCGCCTGTCACCTCACGTGTCCATTCACCTGCTCCGACGCCGGTCGCAGCCGTCTTGTGCGCACTGCTGGCCCTCGCCGGGCTTCCGATCGCTTGCCGCGCCGACCTGACGAACGCGCTCGGCCTCTACTACGACGCCGAGGCGACGGTCAACGAGATCTCGATCGGCGCCAATTCGCAGCACGTGCTCTACCTGGTCCTGCACAACCCGGTGAACGGGGAGTTCGACGGGAGCTCGACCCGCGAGGTCCGCCAGGTCGCCGGCTTCGAGTGCGGCATCCGGCCGCCGACCGGCGATTTCGTGCTCGGCGTCGACTTCCCGCTGACCGCGGTGAACGTCGGCAGCACCTCGAACCTCATCGTCGGCTTCGCCGGCGCCGTGCCGGTCGGCAGCTCGCGGGCGGCAACGCTGGCAACCGTGCGGGTGCTGTCGTTCGGCGACAATCGCGACGGCTACCTGCTGGCGACCGCATCGCCGCCGTCGATCCCCGGCATGATGGCCTATGTCGACGCCGAGGACACGGGCGACGACCTGGTGGGGATGCTGCCGGCCAGCGGCGACTTCGGGCGACCGGTGTTCTGGTTCGGGAACTGGCACGTGCGCGAGAGCGCGCAATGGGGCGCGGTCAAGAGCCTCTATCGCTGACGGACGGGCGCGGACGCGGCATCGGGCGGCGCGCGGTCAGCCCGGGGCGTCCAGCAGCTGGCGCAGCCGTTGCCCCAGCTCGCGCGCGGAGAACGGCTTCTGCAGGAAGTTGACGCCGTCCTCGAGCACCCCCAGGTGCGCGATGACGTTGTCGGTGTAGCCCGACATGTAGAGGCAACGCAGCCCCGGCAGCTCGGACTCGAGCCTGGCGTGAAGGTCGCGTCCGTTCATGCCGGGCATGATCACGTCGGTCACGAGCACGTCGGGCCTCTCGCCGCCCGCGCGCACCAGCGCCAGCGCGGCGTCGGGATCGGACGCCGCCAGCACGCGGTATCCGAGCCGGCCCAGGACCTGCCCGCCCAGCTGCAGGAGCGAGGGTTCGTCCTCGACCAGCAGCACGCACTCCGTGCCGCCGGGCACGGCGGTGCCGCCGGCGGAGCCGGCCGTGACGGCCGGCTCGACGGCGACGGCTTCGTCCCGACGCAGGTAGATGCGCACGGTCGTGCCGCGCCCGGGCTCGCTGTAGAGGTTGATGAAGCCTTCGTTCTGCTTGACGATGCCGAAGACGGTGGCCAGCCCAAGCCCGGTGCCCTGGCCGCGCGCCTTCGTCGTGTAGAACGGCTCGAAGGCGCGCTCGCGGGTCTCGCGGTCCATGCCCACGCCGGTGTCGCTGACGGCCAGGACCTCGTAGCGGCCGGGCACGGCGCCGGGATGCACCTGGCAGTACTCGGCGTCGAGTTCCGCGTGCGAGGTCTCGATCGTTATCCGGCCCGTGCCGGGGATGGCATCGCGGGCGTTGACCACGAGGTTCGTCAGCACCTGGCCGACCTGGGAGGGATCCAGGCGGACGGGGCAGCGAACGGGCGCCGGCCGCCAGTCGATCTCGACGTTCTCTCCCACCAGCCGTCGCAGCATGCGCAGCAGGTCCGCCACGGCGTCGTTGAGGTCCAGCGACTGCGGCTCGATGACCTGCCGGCGAGCAAACCCCAGGAGCTGCCTGGTCAGGTCCGCCGAGCGCAGGGCCGCCTTGCGGACCTGCCCCAGCTCCTCGTGGGCCGGGTCCCCGGCCGGCGTCCGCTCGATCAGCATCTCCGTATAGCCGAGGATCGTCTGGAGCATGTTGTTGAAGTCGTGGGCGACGCCGCCGGCCAGGCGTCCCACCGCCTCCATCTTCTGCGCCTGCAGCAGGCGCTGCTCCAGCTCCTTGCGGGCGGTGATGTCGCGCACGAAGACGATGGCGCCGTTCCGGCCATCGTACTCGACCGGCACGCCGGAGACCTCGACCTGCACCTCGCCGCCGTCCAGCCGCCGGTGGCGCTGCTCCAGAGGCGGTGCAGGTTCCTTGTGGAGGTTCAGTCCCTCGATGCGGTGAAGGATCTCGTCGCGCTGGGCCGGGTCGAAGCGGTCCATCACGGGGGTCCCCAGCAGATCGGCGGCTGTGCCGGCCCCGTAGAGCGCGATCGCCGCCCCGTTCACGTAGGCGAAGCGGTGGTCGCACTGCACGAAGATGGCATCGGGGGCGCCTTCCACCAGGGCGCGGAACCGCGCCTCGTTCCTCTGCAGCGCCTGCTCGGCGGCGGCCGAACGTTCCGCCTGAAGGAACACGCGCGATGCCAGAACGAAGCCGAGCGGGTAGGCCAGCAGCACCGTCGGGCCCACGCGACGGACGACTTCCCAGCCGCGACCATCGGGCAGCAGCAGCTGCAGCGCCAGCATGACCACGTGCACGAGGATGCCGAACGCCCACAGGCGCCAGACGCCGAGCCAGCGCTCGTCCCGGCGGCGCAGGTAATGGAGGGCGATGCCGAGCGCGGCGGACGCGGCGACCACCAGCACGCCGGGCAGGGCGCCCGGGCCGCCGAGCAGGGCGCGGTAGGTGCCGCAGCACACGGCGGCGATGCCGGCCGCGGCCGGTCCGCCGAACAGTCCGGCGACCGACAGCACGATCGAGCGCCCATCGTAGATGACGCCGGGCGCGAAATGCAGCGGGGCGCTCATGCCAATGATCCCGGCGGCCCCGTAAAGGAGCCCCGCAGCCACCTGGTGGAGGCGCGGCCGGTGGGCCAGCTGCCGGGCCAGCATCTGCAGTCCCACCACCAGGGCCACCAGGACCGCGACGTTCTGCAGCAGCTCGACCAGCATCGGTCCGCGACTCCCGTCCAAAGGGTGGGGGTGCGGGCGCCCGCCGGGCAGGGGCGCCTGTCCGCCGGTCCAGCGTAGCGTACTTCGGGGAATCTGTAATCGTTTATCGGCAGCGCGCCAGCGCCCGCGCCGGGCAAAAAAAAAGCAGGTCCGAGCGTGCAACCTGGCGCCCTGCGGGCGAGTATATTACAATAGTAATATACCAAAGGGGTCCTGGGGCCCCGCTCCCGACGGAGAGGACAGGCGGACGTGATCCACATCGACCCGCGCGACGGGACCCCGATCTACCGCCAGATCATCGACCAGGTGAAGCTGATGGTCATGACGGGAGCGCTGGGATCCGGGGACCAGGTGGAGCCGGTCGCCGCGCTGGCAGCCCGCGAACGCGTCAACCCGATGACCGTCAGCAAGGCTTACAGCGCCCTGGTGGAAGCCGGCGTGCTGGAGCGGCGACGGGGCATCGGGCTCTTCGTGGCGCGGGCCGTGGACCGGCGCACGCGCGGCGACCGCGAGGCGCTGCTGGATCGGGAACTGCGCAGCGCCGCAGCGCTGCTGGTGCAGTTGGGGATCGACGACGCGCAGGCCGCTGCCCGCCTGCGCGCCCACATGCGCGACCTGCGCGCCGAGGAAGGGACCGACCATGACTGACCGGCCTATCGCCCGCCTGCGCGGGGTGACCAAGCTCTACGGGACCACGCGCGCGCTCGACGACGTCAGCCTGGAGTTCGCGCCCGGCACCATCACCGGCGTGCTGGGACCCAACGGCAGCGGCAAGACCACGCTGCTGGGGCACCTGCCCGGGCTGCTTCTGCCGACGTCGGGATCGGTCGAGACGTTCGGCGTGCCGGCGGCGCGGCTGGGCGACGCCGAGCTGGCGCGCATCGGCTACGTGAGCCAGGAGCCGCGGCTGCCCGAGTGGCTGACCGTGGGCGAGACCATCGAGTTCGTGCGCGCCGGGCGCGTGCGCTGGGACGCGGCGCTGGCCGCGCGCCTGCTGGACGACTTCGAGCTGGATCCCGGTCGCGGCGTCGGGGCGCTGTCGCCGGGGCTCAGGCAGCGCCTGGCCATCCTGGTCGCGGTGGCGCCACGGCCGGACCTGCTGATCCTGGACGAGCCGGCCGCCTCGCTGGACCCTGTCGCCCGGAACGACTTCCTGCGCCTGCTGATGGAACTGATCCAGGAACAGGGACACACGATCCT
>JAYRFB010000139.1:0-9485 GCA_041908585.1 Candidatus Krumholzibacteriia bacterium | reverse complement strand
GGCCTGGGCCGGAAGCGGACCTAGACCAGCAGTTCCACTAGACCAGCAGTTCCACTAGACCAGCAGTTCCACTAGACCAGCAGTTCCATCAGCCGCGCGTCCTTCAGCACCGCCTTGGCCGCCACCTTGCCCTTCTTCTCGAGCGAGCTGGTGTGGATCTTGTTGGCGACGACGCCGACCATGATCCCATGCTGGCCCTCGAACAGCAGCTCGGCCGCGTGGTGACCGAGGCGGCTGGCCAGGATGCGGTCGAAGCCGGAGGGCGCCCCGCCGCGCTGCACGTGGCCGAGCACGACCATGCGGACGTCGCGATTGAGCCGCGCCTTGATCTCGAACGACACATACGACGCCTTGCCGGCGCCCTCGGCGACGATGATCAGCGCATGGTGCTTGCCGCGCTGGTAGCCGTCCGAGATGCGCTGGCAGACCCCGTCGATCTTCCACGGGATCTCCGGCAGCAGCACTTCCTCGGCCCCGGTGGCGATGGCCGTCTGTGCGGCCAGCAATCCGTACTCGCGCCCCATCACCTCGATGACGAAGATGCGGCCGTGGCTCGTGGCCGTGTCGCGCACCTTGTCCACCGCGTCGATGGCGATGTTCAGCGCCGTGTCGAAGCCGATGCTGAAGTCTGTGCCGGGGATGTCGTTGTCGATGGTCGCCGGCACGCCGATGCAGGGGACCCCGAACTCGCGCTCGATCTTGGTGGCGCCGCGGAAGCTCCCGTCGCCGCCGATGACGACCATGCCGTCCAGCTTGAGCTTCTTCAGCGTGCGCCCGACCGGGGCGGCGCCCTCGTCGGTGGCGAACTGCGGGTACCGGAAGGTGCGCAGGATGGTCCCGCCCTTCTGCAGGATCCCGCTGACCGAGCCGGGCGACATCGTCGTGTAGGCGCCCTCGGCCAGGCCGAGCCAGCCCTTCTGGATGCCGATCACCTCGGCGCCGTGGCGCCAGGCGGTGCGCACGACCGCGCGCAGCGCCGCATTCATGCCCGCGGCGTCGCCGCCGCCCGTCAGGACCCCGATGCGCTTCATCCGTTTCCTCCGCCGGGCCCGCCCGGCTCCGGTTCCGCCGGCGCGGCGCCGTCCGGCGTGTCGCCGTCCGCGCGCCTGCGTCGACGCTCGTGCCATTGCCTGATCTGTTCCATGCGCCCGGCCAGCTCCGCCTCGTAGCCGCGGCGACCGGGCTGGTAGTAGGTGGCGCCGGCCAGCTCGTCGGGCAGGCAGCTCATGTCGCCCAGGCCGTCGGCCGTGTCGTGAGCGTACACGTAGCCCTGCCCGCAGCCCATCTCTTTCATGAGCCGCGTCGGCGCGTTGCGCAGGTGCATCGGCACCGGCGGGTTGGTGCCGCCGGCGACCTCCGCCGCCGCGGCGCCGTAGGCGCGGTACACGGCGTTGCTCTTGGGAGCCAGGGCCAGGTAGACCGCGGCCTGCGCCAGCGCCAGGGCGCCCTCGGGCATGCCCAGCTGGTGCGCGGCGTCCCGCGCCGCAACCGTGCGGGCCAGCGCGTCGGGGTCGGCCAGGCCCACGTCCTCGCTGGCGAAGCGGACCAGCCGGCGCGCCACGTAGAGGGGATCCTCGCCGCCCTCGAGCATGCGCGCCAGCCAATAGACGGCCGCCTGCGGGTCGCTGTTGCGCAGGCTCTTGTGGAGCGCCGAGATGATGTTGAAGTGCTCCTCGCCGCCCTTGTCGTAGCGGGCCGCGCGCGTCTGGACCAGCCGCGCCACCGCGGCGGCGTCGAGCGCCGTCTGCGGCCCGCCTTCGTCCCCGCCGGCAGCCGCCGCCACGCTCTCGAGCAGGCCCAGGGCCGCGCGCGCGTCGCCCTCGCTCAGCCGGGCCAGCAGGTCCAAAGCCTCGTCCGTGAAGGCGGGCCGGCCGCCCAGCCCCCCCGGCGACGCCGCCGCGCGATGCAGCAGGGCGGCCACGTCGCCGACCGCCAGAGGCTGCAGCACGAACAGGCGCGTGCGCGAGATGAGCGCGCTGTTGACCTCGAAGCTGGGGTTCTCCGTGGTGGCGCCGATGAGCGTGACGTCGCCGCGCTCCACGAACGGCAACAACGCGTCCTGCTGCGCCTTGTTGAAGCGGTGGATCTCGTCCAGGAACAGGATGGTGCGCCGGCCGGTGGCGCGCTGCAGGCGACCCGACTCGGCCATCACCTCCTTCAGCTCCTTCGAGCCGACGGCCACGGCGCTGTACTCCAGGAAGCGCGCGCCACCCAGTCCGGCGACCAGGCGCGCCAGCGTCGTCTTGCCGCAGCCGGGCGGTCCCCAGAGCAGCAGCGACGGCAGCGTGCCGGCGCCGAGCAGGCGCCGCAACGGGCCATCCGGGCCCAGGAGGTGGGGCTGGCCGACCACCTCGTCCAGCGTGCGCGGGCGCATGCGGTCTGCCAGCGGCGCGCCGGGCGGCGTGCCGTCGCCGCCGCCGCCGGCGGTCAGGTGCGGGAAGGCGGCGTCATCGTCGCCGAACAGGTCGCCGGTCATGTCTCCCGCCCGCCGTCTCGCCGCTCCGCGACGGGCGGAGGGCGGCCGGACCTGCGCGCCGGGCCGGGTTGACGCTGCCGGGCGCGGCCGTTAAGCTGAAAGGTCAACGCCCGCTATTCTTGTGAAGGAGCGACCGCATGGCAAGGGCCATTCTCATCGTGCTGGACGGCTTGGGAGTCGGAGGGGCGCCCGATGCTGCCGAGTACGGCGACGCCGGGTCGGACACGCTGGGCAACCTGGCGAAGGCGGTGGGCGGGTTGAACGTCCCCAACCTGGCTGCCCTCGGCCTCGGCAACCTGCACGCCATCGCCGGCGTCGCGCCGGTCGCGAACCCGCGTGCGGGCCACGGGCGCCTGCTGGAGGTGTCGGCGGGCAAGGACTCCACGACGGGCCACTGGGAACTGATGGGCGTGGTCACCGAGGAGCCGTTCCCGACCTATCCCGACGGCTTTCCCGCGGACCTGCTGCAGGAGTTCACGCGACGCACCGGCTGGGGCGTGATCGGCAACAAGGCCGCCAGCGGCACCGCAATCATCGCCGAGCTGGGCGACGAGCACCGCGCCACCCGCAAGCTGATCGTGTACACCTCCGCCGACAGCGTGTTCCAGATCGCGGCGCACGACGAGGTCTGCCCCCTGGAGGAGCTGTACCGCGTCTGCGAGGTGGCGCGCGAGCTCCTGCAGCCGCCGCACCAGGTCAGCCGCGTCATCGCCCGCCCGTTCAGCGGCGCCGCCGGCGCCTACGCGCGCACGCCGTTCCGCCACGACTACTCGGTCAAGCCGCCGCGCGAACTGCTCCTGCCCACGCTGCAGGCCGCGGGCGTGCGCGTCGAGTCGATCGGCAAGATCTACGACCTCTACGCGGGCGTGGGCATCGACCGCACGCATGCCTCGAAGAACAACGCCGAGGGCATGGCGAAGCTGGACGAGGTCTACGGCGCCGCCGGCGATCGCGAGCTGATCCTCCTGAACCTCGTGGACTTCGACATGCTCTGGGGCCACCGCAACGACCCCGAGGGCATGCGCGGCGGCCTCGAGGCCTTCGACCGCTGGCTGGGCGGCTTCCTGCCTCGCCTGCGCGAGGGCGACCTGCTCCTGCTGACGGCCGACCACGGCAACGACCCGACCACGCCCAGCACGGACCACTCGCGCGAGGCGGTGCCGCTGCTCGCCTGCCTGGGCGGTCGCGACCGCGGGCCGGACCTGGGCACGCAGCAGGGCTTCATGGACGTGGCCGCCACGCTCGCCGACTTCTTCGGCGCGCCGGCGCCGCGCCGCGGGACCAGCTTCCTGTCCCGCCTCACCGAGCGGGGGACCGCATGAACGAGACGCATCGCCGGCTGGTCGATGCCGCCTGCCGGCAGCGGGAGCGCAGCTATTCGCCGTACTCGCGGTTCCGCGTCGGCGCCGCGCTGCTGGGGCGCAGCGGGACGGTGTACCTGGGCACCAACGTCGAGAACGCATCGTTCGGGCTGTCGATCTGCGCCGAGCGGGCCGCCGTCTGCCGCGCCGTCGCCGACGGGGAGCGGGAGTTCACGGCCATCGCCGTCTGCGCCGACGGCGGTGAGCCGACGCCACCGTGCGGCGCCTGTCGCCAGGTGCTGCTCGAGTTCGGCGCGGACCTGGTGGTGCTCATGGCGGGCAACCGCGGCGCCGACGGCCCGGTGCTCACGTCGACGGCCGGCGAGCTGGTGCCCCTGGCGTTCACGGACTTCAGCGCGAACCTGGCCGACGAACACGGTCGCGCCGCCGGCGAGAGTCGGAGCCGGGACGGAAGGAAGGCTTCGAAGTGAGGAATCCCCTCGAGACCATCGAGGCCAAGAAGCGCGGCCGCGAGCTCGACAGCGCCGCCATCGGCGAGCTGGTCGCCGGCTTCACCGACGGCACCGTGCCCGAGTACCAGATGGCCGCCTTCCTGATGGCCACCTGGTTCCGCGGCATGACGCCGCGTGAGACCGCCGACCTGACCGGCGCCATGCTGCGCTCCGGCGAGGAGCTGGACACCTCGCGGCTGTCCGGGCCCACCGCCGACAAGCACTCGACCGGCGGTGTGGGGGACAAGGTGAGCCTGCTGCTGGCGCCCCTGGCGGCGGCCTGCGGCCTGAAGGTGCCGATGCTGTCGGGCCGCGGCCTCGGTCACACCGGCGGGACGCTCGACAAGCTGGAGGCCATCCCGGGCTACGAGATCCGCCTGGGCAACGATGCGTTCCTGGACATCGTCGAGCGCGTGGGCTGCGCGATCATCGGGCAGGGGCCGACCATCGCCCCGGCCGACGGCCGTATCTACGCGCTGCGCGACGTGACCGGGACGGTCGACTGCGTGCCCCTGATCACGGCGTCGATCATGTCGAAGAAGCTGGCGGCGGGGCCGCGGACGATCGTGATCGACCTCAAGACGGGCTCGGGCGCCTTCATGCGCGACCTGGAGCAGGCGCGCCAGCTCGCGCGCGCCCTGGTGGACGTGGGCCGCAGCTACGGCCGCCGCATGGCCGTCGTGTTCTCGGACATGGACCAGCCCCTGGGCGTGGCCATCGGGCATGCGAACGAGACGCTGGAAGCCTTCGCCGCGCTGCGGCCGGGCGGGCGCGCGCGCGCGCCGAAGGACCTGGTCGTGCTGACGGAACAGCTGACGGCCGACATGGTGCGCGTGGCCGGGCTCGCGGGCACGCCGGAAGCGGCGCTGGAGCAGGTGCGTGCGGCCTGGGACGACGGTCGCGCGCTGGCGGTGCTGCTGGATTGGGTCGAGGCGCAGGGCGGCCGGCTCGAGCCGGGGCGCGACGACTTCGGGCTGCAGGTGGCGCCGGCTGCCGCCGACTTCACGGCGCCCGGGTCCGGCTGGCTGCAGGCGGTGGACTGCCGCGAGGTCGGGCTGGCCCTGGCCGACCTGGGCGCGGCGCGCCGCCGCGTCGAGGATGCGCTGGACCTGACGGCGGGGCTCGACTACCTGGCGCGCATCGGCGACCGGGTGGAACGCGGCCAGCCCCTGCTGCGCGTCTTCTGCCGCGACCGCGGACGCGCCGCGGCGGCGGTGGCGCGCCTGGCGCAGGCGGTCACCGTGGGGCCGGAGCCGGCGGCGGCGCGGCCGCTCATCCTCGACCGCCTGGAGTAGCGGGCGGCGCCGTGAACGTGCCGCCTGACCTGGCCCCGGCAAGCGCCGGCAGCGGTGAAAAGCGCCGGCAGCGGACTAATCGCCCGGCGTGAACTCGTCCTCCGCTCGATCGATGGCGCGGAAATCACCCGGCGCCTCGCCGGCCTCCAACAGCCGGCCGCCGTGGTCCGGGCAGCCGTCGTTCGGGAAGTGCCCGGGCAGGAAGACCTCCGCGCGGATCGAGTCGCAGCCGGTGCGCGCCAGCTGTCCCGTGCGCATGCAGACGGTGCGGTCGATGATGCCGGCCGGCCGCACGAACTGCTCGTCGCCCTTGCGCGCGGTGACCCGGCCCATGAACGCGGCCCACACGGGCACGGCCATGCGCGAGCCGGTGGCGCCGCGCCCCATGGGCGTCGGCTCGTCGAAGCCCACCCAGACGCCGGCGCAGAAGCTGGGCGTGTAGCCCACGAACCACGCGTTGGTGTTGTCGTTCGTCGTGCCGGTCTTGCCGGCGCCGGTGCGGGTGAACCCGTTGCGACGGGCGCCGGCCGCGGTACCTGAGTCCAGCGTGCTCTGCAGCAGGCTGGTCATGACGTAGGCCTCGGCCGGGTCCAGCGCCTCATGCTGGTTGACGCGGGCCTCGAACAGGACCTCGCCGTCGACGGTCTCCACGCGGCTGATCAGGTACTGGTCCGCCCACACCCCGTGGTTGGCGAACGCGCAGTACGACGCGACGACCTCGCCCAGCGTGACCTCGCCCGCGCCGAGGTAGAGCGACGGCACCTTGGGCAGCGTATCCACGGCGAAGCCCAGCTTGCGCAGGTTCGCGAGCACCGGGTCCAGGCCGAGGTCGAGGTAGAGCTTGGCGGTGGGCACGTTCACCGAGTGGCTGAGCGCCCAGCGTACGGTCATGGCGCCGCTGAACGTCTCGGAGTAGTTCTGAGGCCGCCAGATGCCGCTGGCGCCCGTGTCCAGCTCGAACGGCGAGTCCATCAGGATGCTGGCCGGCGTATAGCCGTGCTGCAGCGCCGCAAGGTAGACGAAGGGCTTGAACGTCGAGCCCGGCTGCCGCTTGGCCTGCAGCGCCATGTTCCACTTCGAGTCGGCGAACGAGCGCCCGCCGACCAGGCCCAGCACCGCCCCCGTCCGCACGTCCTGCAGCAGCGCCGCGCCCTGCAGATAGGTCACCTTCTCTGGCCGCTTGCCCGCGGCAACGCGCTCGTCGTAGTAGGCGCGGGTCTGTCGCTTCGGGCGCCGCGACTCCTCGTCCAGCAGGTGCCTCTCCAGCGCTTCCTCCATCCACTCCTGGTACTGGGGGACCAGGGTGGTGTGCACGCGCAGACCGTCACGGTACAGGCGCGTGGCGCCGTACTCCTTCTCGAGCCACTTGCGCACCTCCTCGACGAAGTACGCGGCGAATCCCGCCGACTGCGCCGCCGCATCGGGATCGCCGAGGCGCACCTTGGTCGCGGCGATCGCATCGGCTTCCGCGCGCGTCAGGTAGCCGGCGCCCACCATCGTGCCCAGCACGATCGCGCGCCGGGCATAGGCGGCATCGGGATTGCGCTGGGGCGAGAACCGTTCCGGCTGCTGGATCATGCCGGCGATCATCGTGCACTCGGCTGGGCCCAGGTCCCACACGTCGCGCCCGAAGAAGAGACGCGCCGCGGCCTGCACGCCGTAGGCGCCGCGACCGAGGTAGATCTGGTTGAGGTACATCGCGAGGATCTCGTCCTTCGTGTAGAGGGACTCGATCTGCGCGGCCACGATCCACTCTCGGAACTTGCGCGTCAGCCGCTTCTCGCTGGGCAGCAGCTTGGGGAAGAGGTTGCGCGCCAGCTGCTGCGTGAGCGTGCTGCCGCCCTGGCTGTCGCGCGATGTGAGGTTGATCCAGACCACGCCGACGACGCGCTTGAGGTCGATGCCGTAGTGCTTGTAGAAGCGCTTGTCCTCGACCGCGATCACAGCCTGCTGCAGCACGGGAGGGATGCGGTCCAGCGGCACGATCGTGCGGTTCTCCGTGAAGAACTCGCGCAGCACCTCGCCGTTGGCCGCGTAGATGACCGTCTTCACCGAGGGATCGATGGCGCGCAGCGTGTCGATGGGGGGCAGGTCGCGCGCCAGCCAGTTGAGGCCCGCGATGGTGCCGATGACCGCCGCCAGGAACAGGCCCAGCGCCACCCACAGCACCCTCCGCACCCAGTGACGCGGGACATCGATCTGCAGCAGCCCGCGCACGTCCGTGATCTTCCGCATGCACCCTCCCTGGTCCGGCACGCCGCCGCCGGCGCCTTGCGCGCCGCGGCCGCCGACAGGATAACCGCCCGACGGCCGGCAAGTCCAACCCGGCCTGTGCGGCGGTGGCGGCAGCGGCTCCGCGGGGCTGCCGAAATCGCCCGAATAATGGGGGCCGCTGTTCAATCCGATTCGCGATGCGCCACATAAGTAATGTTCTCATAACGAATTACGGGCCTTGCCGGGCGAGTGTGAAAAATAATGCAAAATCCTTTTGACAGGCATCCGATGTGCATATAACTTCCGCCCCCGTTGCCCGACGCGCCGCAAGGCCGCTCGGGCAACCGCTTCCCGCGCCGACTCTTGGGTCGCCGCGGGAGGGCGGCTCGGCTCCGAAAAAAGTCAATTTTCCGGTTGACACACTTCGGCGGCTTGAGTACATTGCTCGTCCCCTGAACGGGGGGCCGGCGGCAACGACTGCTCGGCTCGGCTCTTTGACAACGGAATAGCGTGCGATGGCCCGAATGCAATACCGAGCCGTCTGAATCGCCCCGCCTGGTCGCGGCCGGCTTGTCCGGACACGGCTGGATGGGGAGTGAGTCAGTACGGCGGTTTCAATTGCGCTAAACAGGAGCAGAGCTTCTGTTGTTGATTTTTGACAACGGAGAGTTTGATCCTGGCTCAGAACGAACACTGGCGGCGTGGTTTAGGCATGCAAGTCGAACGTGAAAGTCCCTTCGGGGATGAGTAAAGTGGCGAACGGGTGAGTAACGCGTGGGAAACCTTCCCTTCGATGGGGGATAACAGTTCTAACGAGCTGCTAATACCGCATACGACCCTTGGACCGCCTGGCCCGAGGGTGAAAGGGGGCGATCTCTTCGGAGAGCTCCCGTCGATGGATGGTCCCGCGTCCCATTAGCTAGTTGGCGGGGTAATGGCCCACCAAGGCGACGATGGGTAGCCGGCCTGAGAGGGTGTCCGGCCACACTGGGACTGAGATACGGCCCAGACTCCTACGGGAGGCAGCAGTCGAGAAGCTTCGGCAATGGGCGAAAGCCTGACCGAGCGACGCCGCGTGAGCGAAGAAGGCCCTATGGGTTGTAAAGCTCTGTCAGATTGGGAAGAAAACCTCGCGGTTAATACCCGCGAGGCCTGACGGTACCATCAGAGGAAGCACCGGCTAACCCCGTGCCAGCAGCCGCGGTAATACGGGGGGTGCTAGCGTTGTTCGGATTCACTGGGTATAAAGGGTGCGCAGGCGGCTTGGTAAGTCAGAGGTGAAATTCGTCGGCTCAACCGACGGACTGCCCCTGAAACTGTCTCGCTTGAGTCCGGGAGAGGAAGGTGGAATTCCAGGTGTAGCGGTGAAATGCGTAAATATCTGGAGGAACACCGGTGGCGAAGGCGGCCTTCTGGCCCGGAACTGACGCTCAGGCACGAAAGCTAGGGGAGCGAACGGGATTAGATACCCCGGTAGTCCTAGCCGTAAACGATGGGTACTAGGTGTTGGAGGATTCTACCCCTTCAGTGCCGCAGCTAATGCATTAAGTACCCCACCTGGGGAGTACGATCGCAAGGTTGAAACTCAAAGGAATTGACGGGGGCCCGCACAAGCGGTGGAGCATGTGGTTTAATTCGATGCAACGCGAAGAACCTTACCTAGGCTTGACATGCAGGGGACAGGTGT
>JAYRFB010000138.1:0-26126 GCA_041908585.1 Candidatus Krumholzibacteriia bacterium | reverse complement strand
TCGCCGCCGGCGACGAGGTGCGGGCCGTCTGGTCGCGCGACGGACGCTCGGTGTTCTACGAAGCGAAGGTGGCGGGGGCCTGTCGCCTGATGCAGCAGCCGGTCGACGGCCAGGGCGGGGCGGCGATCCTGCTGGAATCGGCGCGCGAGCTGGCGCCGTCCAGCACGACGCCCGGCGACCGCGAGCTCCTGTTCGACTACGAGCGCGAGGACGGCAAGATCGACCTGCGGCGGCTGGCGTTGTCGGGCGGCCCGGCCGAGCCCGAAGTCGTGGCCGCGGTCGACGCGGCGAACCTGGGTGGCGGCATGGCCTCGCCTGACGGGCGCTGGATCGCCTACCACGTGCAGACGGCCAGCGGGTGGGACGTCTTCGTGATGCCCGCCGCCGGCGGCGCCCGCAAGTGGCAGGTCACCACCGAAGGCGCCGTCTACCCGAAATGGGCGGCCGGCGGGAAGGAACTGTGGGTCAGCCCGTACAACGGCCGGCTCCGATCCTACGCCGTGGACGGCAGCGGCGACACGTTCCGGGTGGGCGGCTACCGCCAGGTCGCCGAGGTGCCGTCGCCGGACAACTCCGGCTCCTACTACGACCTGCACCCGGACGGCAAGCGCCTGCTGGTGACGGGCCCGGACCCGGCGTTTCGCAACGAGGTTTCGTATGTCCACCTGGTCACCGACTGGCGGCGGGGGCTGGTCCAGTAGCGTCGGACCGGCCCGGTTCGCACGCGGACCGGTGACGAGGGCTTCTCACGAGGGCTTGTCACGAGGACTTGTCACACGGACTTGGCATTCGACCAGGGAACGGGTTAGCTTAGCGACATGCCTACACCGCACATCAACGCCCAGCGCGGCGACTTCGCCGCCACCGTCCTGATGCCCGGCGATCCCCAGCGCGCCGAGCACATCGCCGTGAACTACCTCGAGGGTGCCCGCCGGGTGACCGACGTGCGCAACACCTGGGGTTACACCGGCACGTTCGCCGGCAAGCCCGTGTCGGTGATGGCGCACGGCATGGGGATCCCCTCGTGCTCGATCTACGCCACCGAGCTGGTGCGCGAGTACGGGGTCAGGGAGCTGATCCGCGTCGGCAGCTGCGGCGCGCTGGCGCCCGACGTGAAGCTCGGCGACGTCATCATCGCCCAGGGCGCGTCCACGGACTCGAAGGTCAACCGCGCGCGCTTCGGCGGCCACGACTTCGCCGCGCTGGCCGACTTCGGCCTGGTCGAGAGGGCCGTGGCGGCGGCACGCGCGGCGCAGGTGCCGGTGCGCGTGGGCAACGTCTTCTCGTCGGACCTCTTCTACTCGCCCGAGCCCGCCATGTTCGACGTCATGGAGAAGCACGGCATCCTGGGAGTCGAGATGGAGGCGGCCGGCCTCTTCGGCGTCGCGGCGGAAGAGGGCGTGCGCGCGCTGGCGATCCTCACCGTCTCGGACCACATCCGGCGCGGCGAGCATCTCTCGTCCGAGGAGCGGCGCACCAGCTTCGACGCGATGATCCGCGTGGCGCTGGCGGCGGCGACCGCGGGCTGATCGCGACGGCGCCACCCCGACCGAACGAACGACGGCGGCCACCCGCGGGAGTGGCCGCCGTCTTCATCCTCACACCGGGGCCCTGCCCTAGCGGAGCATCTTCCAGAGGTAGGCGTAGGTCAGCGCCCACATGTAGGCGCGCTGGTTCTGGTTGGCGGCGGCGCCGTGCCCGCCTTCGGTGTTCTCGTAGTAGTACACCGGCTTGCCCATGTCGGTCATGCGCTTGACCATCTTGCGGGCGTGGCCCGGGTGCACACGGTCGTCACGGGTCGACGTGTTGAAGAACACCTTGGGATAGGTCCTGGACTTGTCGAGGTTGTGGTACGGCGACCATCCGCGGATGAACTCCCAGTCGGCCGTGTCGGGGTTGCCGTACTCGGCCATCCAGCTGGCGCCGGCCAGCAGCTTGTTGTAGCGCTTCATGTCCAGCAGGGGGACCTGGCAGACCACGGCGTTGAACAGCTCCGGGCGCTGCGTGAACGTGGCGCCCACCAGCAGGCCGCCGTTCGAGCCGCCCATGATGCCCAGGTGCTCCGGCGAGGTGACCTTGCGGGCGATGAGGTCCTCGGCCACGGCGATGAAGTCGTCGAAGCAGCGCTGCCGGTTCTCCTTGAGCGCCGCCTGGTGCCACTTGGGCCCGAACTCGCCGCCGCCGCGGATGTTCGCCAGTACGTACACGCCGCCGCGGGTGACCCACGCCTCGCCGGTCGTGCCGGAGTAGCCCGGGCGCTGCGAGACCTCGAAGCCGCCGTAGGCGTAGAGCAGCGTCGGGTTGGCGCCGCTGGCCTGGTAACCCTTTGGCATGATGATGAAGTAGGGGATCTTCGTGCCGTCCTTCGACGTCGCCTCCCACTGCTCGACCTTCATGCCGTCGGCATCGAAGTGCTTCGGCATCGTCTTGACCAGTTGCGGGGCCTGGCCGTCGCGCACCAGGTACTGGCTCGCGGGGGTCAGGAAGTCGTTGTAGAAGATGAAGAACGTGTCGTCAAAGTCGGTCGTAGCGCCGGCGCCGCCGCTGCCCAGGCCGGGCAGGGGGATCTCCTCGGTCTTCCACCCGCCCTGGCCGGGCGTCAGCCGGTAGAGGCGGCTCTTCACGTTGTCCAGCGTCGACATCAGCACATGGTTGCGCGTCGTGCCGACGCCGCCCAGCGAGACGCGCTCGCCCGGCGTGAACAGGGTGGTGAACTCGCGGCTGCCGCCCAGGAACGCATCCAGGTCGATCGCCAGCAGCGCGTCCTGCGGGTAGGTCTTCCCGCCCACCGTCCAGTCCGAGCGCAGCGAGACCAGCATCTGCTCCTTGAAGATGCCCTGCATCTCGGCGTCGTCCGGCAGGTCGATCTTCACGAGCCGGCCGTCCAGGAGCAGCCACGACATCCCGCGGAAGAACTCGGGCGTGCGCTGCACCACGTCGTAGCTGCCCTCGGGCCTCGTGATCGTGAAGGCGCTGACCGCGACGTCGGTCTTCTCGCCCTCCATCACGGTCGCGGCCGACGCCAGCGGCGTGCCGCGCTTCCACAGCTTGACCAGGCGCGGGTAGCCCGAGTCCGTCAGCGAGCCGGGGCCGAAGTCGGTGCCGATCCACACCGTGTCGTGGTCCTTCCACGAGATGCGGGTCTTGGCCTCGGGCACGTTGAAGCCGTCCTCGACGAAGCGCTTGGCCACCGTGTCGTACTCGCGCACGACCACGGCATCGCCGCCGCCGCGCGACAGCGACAGCAGGCAGTAGCGGCCCTCCGGGGGCAGGAAGTCGGCGCCCTTCCAGACCCAGTTCTCGCCCTCGGCCGCGGCCAATGCGTCCAGGTCCAGCACGACGTCCCAGGCCGTGTCCTCCTTCAGGTACTCGTCCAGGAAGGTCCGGCGCCAGATGCCGCGCACGTGCTGCGCGTCCTGCCAGTAGTTGTAGAGCCAGGCGCCCTCGAAGGAGACGGCCGGGATCCGCGCCCGGTCGTTGTAGATCTCCAGCAGGCGCTTGTGCAGCGGCGCAAACTCGGGAACCGCCTCCAGCTCGGCCTGGTCCCTCGCGCAGCGCTCCTTGACCCATTCGAGCGCCTTCTTCCCGTCCACCTCCTCGAGCCAGAGGTTGGGGTCGTCGTCCTGGGCGCCGGCCGGGCCGGCAAGCGGTGACAGGGCGCACATGAGGGTCAGCGCCCACGGGACGAAGCGTCGCGTTCGCATGGTCGTCTCCAGGTGAGGTGGTGGCCGGGTCGGGGGGTGTGCATGGGCCGAATGGTAACAGACGGGGCGGCGGCTGTCATCCCGCCGGAGGGCTCGATCAGCGGGTGGCTGCCTTGAGCGCCACCATGAGCACCCAGGCGATGGCCGCCGCCGCCGGCCCCGTGAGCACCCAGGCCCAGACGATGCGCCCGGCCACGCCCCACCGCACCGCCGAGGTGCGGTGCATCGCGCCGACGCCGACGATGGCGCCGGTGATCGTGTGCGTGGTCGAGACCGGGATGCCGGCCATCGAGGCGCCGACCAGCGTCAGCGCGCCGGCGGTCTCGGCGCAGAAGCCGCCCACGGGCTTCAGCTTGGTGATGCGCATGCCCATGGTCTTGACGATGCGCCAGCCGCCGGCCAGCGTCCCGGCGGCAATCGCCGCGTGGCAGGTGAGGATCAGCCACAGCGGGATGTGGAACTCCGGCATGTAGAGGAAGCTGTCGCGCGGCACCTTGTCCTGCGACGCCACCAGCAGGATGGCGATGATGCCCATCGTCTTCTGCGCGTCGTTCAGCCCGTGGCCCAGGGAGTACGCCGCGGCGCTGACCAGCTGCAGGCGCCGGAAGTGCCCGTCGAGCCGCCGCGGCGTCCAGCGCCGGAACAGCCAGGCCACCGCCAGCATGATCAGGAACCCGGCGATCAGCCCGATCAGGGGCGCCAGCACGATGAAGGCGCCGATCCGCAGGATGCCCTTGGCGATGAGCGAGCCCGTGCCGGCGTGCGCCACGGCCGCGCCGGCGAAGCCGCCGATCAGGGCGTGCGACGACGACGTCGGCAGCCCCCACCACCAGGTCAGCAGGTCCCAGACGATGGCGCCGAGCAGGCCGCAGACGATGACGCCCGCCGTCACGGAATCCTTGTGGATGACGCCCTTGCCGATCGTCGCCGCCACGTGCGGCTCGAAGGTGAATGCGGCCAGGAAGTTGAAGAACGCGGCCCAGATCACCGCGAACTTGGGCGACAGCACGCGCGTCGAGACCACCGTCGCGATCGAGTTGGCGGCGTCATGGAAGCCGTTGATGAAGTCGAAGGCCAGGGCGACCAGGACGATGAGGACGACGATGGTCAGGTCCATCGGCACAGCTCCCCGGGGCAGTCCGGTGCGTCAGGCGACGCGGCGCGGCTGCGGCCCGCCGGTCAGGAGTTCTTCAGGATGACCGACTCGATGACGTCGGCGACGTCCTCGCAGCGATCGGTCGCCTCTTCCAGGTTCTCGTAGATTTCCTTGAGCTTCATGATGCGGATGGGATCCGTCTCGTGGTCGAACAGGCGCGTGATGGCGCCGTGGTGGACCACGTCCGCCTCGTGCTCGAGCTGGCGGATCTCGCGGCACAGCGCCAGGATCCGCTCCTGGTGCTTCATGTTGTCCAGCAGCAGCAGCGCGGCCTTGATCGTCTCGATCGGCTTGATGAGCATGCGCGCATGCAGGACCAGGTCGGGCGTCGTCTCGGTGATGCGGTAGCCAAGCAGGCGGTGGGCGGCGGCGTCGATCAGGTCGAGGATGTCGTCCAGCTTCGAGCTCAGCGCGTGGATGTCCTCGCGGTCGATCGGCGTGATGAAGGTGCGGTTGAGCGCGTCCAGCGTCTCGTGCGTGATGCCGTCGCCGGTCGTCTCCAGCTCCTTGATGCGGTCGACCTTGGCCGGCAGGTCGGTGTAGTCGTCCACCATCGCATTGAAGGCCAGGGCGCCCGCCAGGACGTTGTCGGCCGAGCGCTCGAAGAACTTCTGGAAGTCGACCTGGGAGGGCAGGAACTTCATCGGTCGTCGCTCCGGGTCGGGGAGGGGGCGCCGCGAACGTAAAGGTCGTGTTAAGGGAATGTTAATCAGGCCGGAAGCCCTGTCCAGAACCATTCCGGCCCGGCCCGGCGGGGGGCTTGTCCCGAGGCCGGATTTTCGGATATAATCACTCTTGAACGCCGCTCCGGCGCCGAAGTCCCGCGGAGGCGACGCCTCGCCATGCCCCCACCGGAGGTGCCCATGAGTTCCCTGCCGCCGTCCCGACTGGCCGCGCGTGCGGCCTCCCGGCTGGTCGTCCTGCTGCTGGCCCTCGGGGCCGCTGCGGCGGCCCGGGCCGCCGTGCCCTGCACCGGCTTCGTGTCGGGCAGCGGCGACGCCACCTTCTACAGCTACGCGCCCGGCACCGGCGCCTGCGGCTTCGTCGGGGACGACTCGGGGGCCCTCGTGGCGGCCATGAACCCGGTCGACTACGCCGGTGCGGCCATGTGCGGCGCCTGGGTGCGCGTCAACGGCCCGCTGGGCCAGGTCATCGTCCGCATCGTGGACCTGGGACCGGGGCTCGCGGCCGGCGATATCGACCTCAACGCGCCCGCGTTCGCGCTGATCGCCGACCCGCTGTCCGGCCGCGTGGCGGTCACGTGGGAGACCGTGGCCTCGCCGGTGGACGAGTACCTCGCGATCCGCGTCCGCGAGGGCTCGAATCCCTGGTGGACGGGCCTGCAGGTGCGAGGGCACGGTCACGCCATCGCCGCGCTGGAATACCTCTCGCCGGCCGGCTACGTCGCGGTGCCCCGCCAGTCGTACAACGACTTCATCATCGACGGCTCGCTCGGCGTGCCGCTGCCGATCGCGACGCCGTTCACGGTGCGGCTGACGGACGTGCATGGGCAGCAGGAGGTGATCGGGGGGCTCGCTCCCAGCGGACCGCAGGTCTTCACCACGACGCAGCAGTTCCCGGCGTGCGTGCCGGCGACGTCGGCCGCGCCGCTGCCCGCATCGCCGCGGGTCGTCCTCGAGGCGCCGACGCCGAACCCGTTCAATCCCCGCACCTCGATCGCCTTCGCGCTGGCGGAGCGCGGCCCCGTTACCCTGCGCGTCCACGACGCGGCGGGGCGGCTCCGGGCGACGCTGCTGGAGGCGGCAGTCCTCGGGGCGGGGCGGCACGAGCTGGCCTGGGACGGCCGCGACGGGGAGGGTCGCCCGGCTCCCGGCGGACTCTACCTGTTCCGCCTCGAGGCGGCGGGCGAGGTTGCCGTGCGCAAGGCGGTGCTCCTGAAGTAGGCCGGGCTCGATGGCCGCCCGATATCCGAGCGTTCGCCCGCGCCGGCAAACCAGTGGCCCGTTCCCCGGGCGTCTGCTATACAGCCCGCATGATCAACGACCGGAACCCGCGCGCGATGCCCGTCCTGGTGGCCGTGTGCCTGCTCGGCGTCCCGCTGGTGGCGGGGGCCTTCGGCACCACGGGTTGGTCGTGGGGTTGGGACCACCTCCACCGCGTGCCGGTCGCCTGGCCGCTGGCCCTGCTGGCCCTGGCCGCCGCCCTGTGCGCGGCGCCCTGGCGCGCGCGGCTGCTGGCGATGGCGGAGGCCGCCGGCGAGGGGCTGGAGCGCCGGCCGCGCCTGTTGCCGGCCATCGCGGCCGCGGCGGCCCTGGCGACGTTCCTGGCCTTCCCGATCGCGACGCGGATGTACGGCGACACGCTGGCCATCCTCAACCACCACGGCCCCGGCGACCTGTCCCTGCACCTGGCCCGCGTCCTGGAGCCGGGAGTTGCCACGCGTGGCTCAGCCGTGGCCCTCCTGCACGACGTCGTCGAGCGGCTGTCCGGCCTGTCCTACGAATCCTGCTACCGCCTGGTGTCCGCGCTGTGCGGCGCGGCCTTCGTGCTGCTCCACATGCGGCTGGCGGCGACGCTGCCGGGGTTGCGCGGCTGGTCGCGCGCGACCATCGCCGGGCTCGGCCTGGTCGATGGCGCCAACCAGCTCTTCTTCGGGCACGTCGAGAACTACGCCGTGCCGCGCCTGGCGGCGACGTGGTTCCTGGTGGCGCTCGTGCCGCGACTCCTGGCGCCGCCGGCGCCGCCCTCGGCGCGACGCTCGCTGGCGTACCTGCCGCTCGTCATCGCGATCCTCCTGCACTGGCAATGGGTCGTCCTGCTGCCGACGGCGTTGCTGGCGTTCGCGCGCGACCTGGGCTGCCGACAGCCGCGGCTGCGGGTGTGGTGCGGCGGCCGCGGTGCACTGGCCCTGGTCGCGGGGACCGTGCTCGCGGCGGCGGGAGCCTGGGTCGTCACCGGAGCCTGGTGTTACGACTACCTCTACTCGGGCGGCCTGCCCGAGCCCCGCCAGGTGCTGCTGCCGGTGTCGACGGGCTGCCTCGGCGTGCCCTGGCTGCGCTACACGCTGTTCTCCCCGGCGCACCTGCTGGACTTCGCGGGCTCGCTCTGGTCGCTGAGCTCGCCGGCGATCCTGCTGGCGATCGCGGCCACGTGGTCGCGCGCTTGGCGTCCGGCGGTCGCGCACGTGCCGGCCGTCGCCGCCGCGGCCGCCCTGCTGCAGGCGTTCTGCCTCAACCCGTCCATCGGCTTCCCGTTCGACTGGGACCTGATGTGCGTCGTCTCCCCGGCGCTGCTCTACACGGCCGTGGCGCTGGTGGCCGCGGCAGGCCGCGGGTCGCCGACAGCCGACGTCCCCGGCGGTGCCGGCGGCGTCGACGGACCGCCGGCCTGGGTGGCGGCGGCGCTGGTCCTGGGCCTGGCGGGGGCGACCGTGTTCGCCGTCAACGCCGGCGCCGGGTCGGCGTACGCGCGGGTCGAGGACATGGCCGTCTGGCTGCACCGCAGCTACCACGGCAACAGCCATTATCGCCTGAGCGGCAACCTCTCCACGGTGACCGACGCGGCCAGGCAGGACGCCGAGCGCGTGCGCGTGCTGGAGCGCCTGCGGCCGCAGGTCTTCGCGGGAGATCGCGAGGTGGGCTTCCTGTGGGAGAAGCTTGGCCGCCAGCGGGCCGAGCGGGGCGACTTCGCGGGGGCCCTCGCCGCCTACCGCGAGGCGCTGGCCGTCGAGCCGGCGAACCGCGCGCGCCTGAAGGAGGCCGGCTGGCTGGAGACGACGGCGGGCGACGAGGTCATCGGCCTGGCCCACCTCGAGGCGTACCTTGTGCAGTCGCCCGGCGATGCCGAGGCCTGGCGCCACCTGGGGCTGGTGCGGGCGCGCCGCGGCGAGGACCAGGCGGCGCGCGCGGCCTGGGAGCGCTTCCTGAGGCTGGCGCCCGGGGCGCCCGGCGCCGCCGAGGTCCGCGCGGACCTGGAGGCGCTCGGCGGCGAGCCCGTCCGCCGATGACCGTTGCGCGACACCTTCCGCGGTGCGCCCGCGGTCAGCGGCCGTCGGCGCAGGTCGACTCGCCGCCCGGTGTCACCAGCACCAGGCGGAAGCGCTTGCGCACGGGGCGGCCCTCCAGGCTGGACATGGCCCCGTGGGCGAGCGGCAGCTTCTCCTTGAGCGCCGGGCCGAAGTAGGACTCGAGCGAGCAGTCGCGCCACGTCAATCCGTCGGGCAGCGGGCCCGACGGCCGGACATGGCGGAAGAAATTGTAGCGGGCGGGACGCTCGGGATTGGTGCCGCACACCGTCTGGTCCACGGCGACGGCGTCGATCCAGCCATCGCCGAACTGCTGCATGACCGCGCCCATGATGAACTCGACCTTCTCCGGGTCGCCCGCCGCGAAAGCCGCGCTGACATAGGCCCGGAACACGTCCGGGCCCTGCTGCACGAGGATCCCCGGCACGGCCACGACCACCTCCAGCGTCCAGACGCCGGTGGTCGTGGAGATGGTCTGCGCCCGCGGGGGGCCCCAGGTGGTCGAGCGGATGTCGTCGATGCCGCCGCCGTCCTGCAGGAGGTTGTACGGGTCGCAGGCGTAGGAGACCTGGTAGCGCCAGCCGCCGCTGCGCCGCACCGGCTGCGGCCAGGCATCGCGCGGGTCGTCGCTTCCGTGCAGCAGCACCGCGAACTTGTAGAGCCGCGCCGGCAGCATGTAGTTGGCCACCGCCTCGCCCGGCGCCGGCGCGTCGATCACGCGCATGAAGCCGGTGTCGCGATGGATGAGGATGTACGTGGACCCGTGGTAGGACAGGTCCTGCGGTCCGTCGCCGGCATACGACACTCGCAGTTCCGTGACGCCCCCCAGGCAGGGGTGAGCCGCCAGGTCGTCCGGGTCCTCGACGCAGGGCACGTCCGCGCCGAACGCCGACGTCGAGACGCCCGGCTTGGGCAGGATCTCCACGCATTGCAGGCAGGGCGGGAAACCCACGTCGAACGACAGCGCGGCGGGCGATCCGTCGCGCCGGCCGAGCTCGTCGATCGACAGCAGATTGACGGTGTACCGCGTGCTCGGGGCCGTCAGGAACCCGAGCGTGTCGCCGTACCATCCGTCGAGCCCCGCGTCCCAGGCGGGCTCCGTGTCGATGGCGCTGGCCTCCGAGGCGAAGTTGAACACGCCGCCCAGGTAGTTGGTGCGGGCGCCCTGCACGTAGCCGTTGAGGCCGATGCGGTAGCCGGAATCGAAGCGGAGGTCGCGCGGATCGTCGCGCGCCAGGGCCTTGACCACGACGTAGGTGCGGTCGGGGATGCGCTCGCCGGACCGGAACGGGTAGCGCGCGCCGTCCGGGTCATCCAGGCGAACGTAGTAGGGGTAGGTCTCCGGATCCTCCGGGTGCGCCCAGTCGCGCTCCCCGTCCAGGACCAGCGTCTGCGGGTCACGGTTGACCACGATCTTCTGCTGGCGCGCGCCCTCGGCCACCTCGACCCCGGCGATGTCGATCGCGTTGGCGGTCAACGTGAGCGTGCCGCTGGGCAGCAGGCGGCCGAGGATCGAGCGGTCGCTGCCGTCGTTGCGCAGGAGCACGCCCGTCCCGCTCCCGAAGTAGGAGAAGCTGTCGTTCGTGGCCTCGTCGAAACGGCGCGGGTGCCAGCAATCGACGAGCGTGGCATCGCAGTCCTCGCCCGGTATGCCGTCCACGCGCCACTTGTAGCCCAGGATGCCGTCGGTGACCGGCGGCAGCGTGTCCAGGAGCGCCAGCGCCGCCTCGCCGTATCCCCGGAGGTTGGGCGACTGTGCGCGCCAGAGGAGCCGGCGGGGGCGCCCGTAGCCGACGGTATCGACCTCGCCGCGCGCCAGCGGCACGGTGTCGGTGCCCTCCACGCGGAAGAACGAGAGGACCGGGTTGCCCAGGCTGTTGGCGAAGAAGTGCAGGCGCGCCGGCGTCCGGTCGTAGGCACCCTGGTCGTCCTGGGCCGCCATGTGCAGCGTCAGCGATGCCGAGGGGCTGGCGCCGTCGTCGATCGTGAAGCTGAACACCGAGTCGGTGCGCGTGGTCCAGCGCGCGATATCCAGTGTCGAGGCGTTCAGCGCGGGATTGAAGCGCTGGTCCTCCTCGTCGTCGTTCGAGTGCGGATCCTGGAGCGTGCCGTCGGTCAGGGCCCAGGCGAAGCGCTCGACGCGGCCGTCCAGGTCGCGGCCGTACCAGTAGACATGGAAACGGTAGTAGCCGCCGCCGTGCTCGGTCGGCGCGCCGGTGAGGTACGTTTCCGGCGGCTTGTTCACCACGGTCGTCACGGGCTGGAAGGCGCGGCAGCCGCCGACGGCCAGCATCGCGCCACCCGACAGGATGAGCATCAGGCCGGTGCGCAGGCAGGCGCGGAGGCGATCGCAGGGCGCGTGCGGCAGGTGCGGGGTGTCGGGCATCGGCGCGGAGGCCTCTCTGGTCGGGCGAACCCGGGTGCAGCCGCCCGGAAACGGCGCGGGGCGGGCATCCCGGCGGTTGTCGGCCGGGGCGCGCCGCGGCTGAGAAATTAGGCTCCGGCAGGCCGCCTGTCGAGCGGATCGCGACCCCGGGGTTCCGTGCGCACCTCAGCCCGCCTGTCGTGTATCGTGTTTGAGGGCAACACGTTGCGTGCCAGGCGACCTGGATGGCGACTTACCGGCTTGACCGGTGCGAGAAAATGAATTAAGATTCATATTGTGAACGACGATTCCAGTTTTGGACCCAAGGTTCTGGAGGTGCGGGCATGGGCGGAAGCAGGGGCGAACGACGCCGCCGCGAGGACGAGAACGAGATCCTCGACGCGGCGCTCTCGCTGTTCGTGAGCCAGGGCTTTCACGGCACGAGCATGCAGCAGATCGCCGCGCGGGCGGACTTCTCGGTCGGCAAGATCTACACGCTGTTCCCCTCGAAGGAGGACCTGCTGCGCCGCCTCCAGCTGCGCTCGATGGCGGAGCTGCAGGAGCAGTTCGAGCGGCGCGACCTGGACGGCCAGGCGCCGCTGGACGAGCTGCTCGACACGCTGCGCGAGGCGTTCGCCTTCGCGACGCGGCAGCGCGACTTCATCCGCGTCGAGGTCGCCGAGTCGCTCGGCACGCCGCTGGGCGCCGAGAAGTCGATCTCGTCCATGTACACGGACCGCGCGCGCGACCTGCTGGACCGCGCCGTTGCCCGCGGCGACCTGCGAGCCGTCGATACGCGCCTGCTGGCGATCATGATCGTCGGTGCCGGCCGCACGCTCGTGGACGCGCTGGCCGACGGCGCCGGCGCCGACCCGTACGCCGACCTGCCGGAGAACCTGATGGACCTGATGGTGCGCCCGCACCAGGTCCGGGCGGGGGAACGGTCATGAAGCGCGCGCTGCCGATCGCCATCGCGCTGTGCCTGGTGCTGCCGGCCCGCGCCCAGGAACCGGTCACCCTCGAGGCCGCGGTGCGCATGGCCCTGGCCGCCGACGAGACCGTGCGGCAGGCCGGCCAGGCCGTGGCCCGCGCCGAGGCTGAGGTCGTGTCCGCGCGCGCGGGGCGCCTGCCGTCGCTGGACCTGGCCGCGCAGTACGGCGCCAACCTGAAGAAGCCGGTCATGTTCCTGCCGGCCGACCTGGCCGCCGCCTTCGGGGGCGACACGCGCCTGGAGCTGGGCGGCGACCGCGAGCTGGCCGCGGCGCTCACCGCGCGGTTGAACCTGTGGACGGCCGGCCGCCTGGCCGCCGCCGAGGGCGCTGCGCGGCGCGGCGTCGAGGCGGCGGAGGCGCGCCGTGCGGCGACGCTCGACTACGCGCGCTACGAAGTTGCCGCGGCCTACGCCGACGCCCTGCTGGCACGCGCCGAGCTGGCCAACGCCGAGTCGGCGCTGGCCGCGACCGCCGAGGCCGCGCGGCTGGCGCGCCTGGGCGTCGAGCAGGGCACCACCAGCCGCTTCGACGGCCAGCGGGCCGAGGTCGAGCTGGCCAACCGGGGTCCCGTGGTCACGCACGCGCGCAGCCGCGTCAGGCTGGCCGACCTTGAGCTGTCCCGCCTGTGCGGCGTGGCGGTCGCGCCGGCCGATACGCTGGAGCCGGCGTCCGCCCCGGCGCCGGTCGAGCAGCTGATCGTGCGCATGCGCGACGGCAGCCCCTACCTGCGCGCGCTGGCGGCAGCCGTCGCCGCGCGCGACCAGCAGTTGCGGCTGGCCGCGGCCGGGCGTGGGCCCGTCGTGCAGCTGTCGGCCGACTACGCCGTGCAGGGCCAGTGGGACGACGGGCTCGTCCCGGGCGGCGACGAGGCCGCCGCCAGCAGCCAGGTCGCCCTGGCCGTGCAGCTGCCGATTCTCGACGGCCGCCGCACCGGCGCCGCCATCGCCGCGGCGCGGGCCGACCTCGAGTCGGCGCGCCGAGAGCTGGAGCGCGCCACGCGCGAGCGCGAACTGGCCGTGCGCAGCGCGTCACTGGCGCTGCAGGACGCGCTCGAGGCGCTGGCAGGCGCGCGCGAGAACGTGGCCCTGGCGCAGGAAACCCACCGCCTGGCCGTCGTCCGCCTCGAGAGCGGCGTCGGCACGCCCCTGGAGCGCCTGGACGCCGAGCGCGCCCTGGCCACCGCGCGCGCCCAACTGGCCGCCGCCCTTCACGCCTCGAACCTCGCGCGGGCCGCCCTGGAGCTGGCGGTCGGCGGGCAAGGAGCCACCTCATGAGGACCCGCATCATCGTCGCGGCGATCGTGGTCGCCATCGCCGGCGCCTTCGCCCTGCGCTTCGCCGCCATCTCGGGCGCCGTCGTGCCGCCCAGCCTGGAGTCGGTGCAGGCCGAGCAGGGCAAGCCTGTGGAGGTCGTCACCGCGACGACCGGGGACCTCGAGCGCCGGCTGCCGTTGTCGGGCACCGTCGAGGGCGTCGTGCAGTACGCCGTGGCCTCGACCAACGCGCTGCGCATCGCCGCGATCCCCGTGCGCGAGGGCGATCGCGTGCGCGCCGGCGACGTGGTCGTGCGCCTGGTGCGGGAGGCGCCCTCGCCGATGGTCCACAGCTATGCCCGCGCCCGGGCCACGCACGAAAACCTGCAGAAGGACGTGCAGCGCCTGCGCGCCCTGCACGCGCAGGGAGCCATCAGCGACCAGGCGCTGGACCAGGCCGAGACGCGGCTGAAGGTGGCCGCGGCCGACCTGCAGGACGTCGAAGGCAGCACCGCGCTGGTGGCGGCCCAGGACGGCGTCGTCGTGGCGATCCCCGCCAACGCCGGCGACGTGGCCGAGGCCGGCAAGCCCCTGGTCTGGATCGCACGCACCGACGAGGTGAACGTGCGCTTCGCCGCCGGCAGCCGGCAGGCGCTGGAACTGGCGGTGGGCCAGGCTGCCCGCTGGACGGCTCCCGACGGCGCCGTACGCGAGGGCGCTCTGTCGCGCCTGGACCTGCGCGCCGACCCGAAGACGCACCTGCTGGGCGGCGAGGCGCTGTTCGCCAACGCCGATGGGCGCCTGGTGCCGGGCCTGCTGGTGTCCATCGACGTGCGCACGGAACTGCGCCAGGGCGTGCTGCTGGTCCCCGCCGGCGCGCTGGTGGACGACCGGGCCGTGTTCGTGGTCGACGCGCAGGGCGTTGCCCGGCGACGCGAGCTGACGCTCGGCGCCCGCGAGACCGACCGCGTCGAGGTCCTGTCGGGCCTGGTCGCCGGCGAGCGCGTCGCGCGCTTCGGCCAGTCACGGCTGGCCGACGGCGACCGCGTGCGGATCGTGGAGGAGTGACATGAACCTGCTGCGCGCCTTCGTGCGCCGCCCCGTGCTGACCACGATGGTCATGGTGGCGCTCATCTACCTGGGCTGGAACGGCTACCGCTCGCTGAACCTCGAGCTGATGCCCCCCATCGACTACCCCGTCATCGTCGTCACCACGGTCTACCCGGGGGCGGCGCCCGGAGAGATCGAGTCGCAGGTCACCAAGCGCATCGAGGACCAGGTCTCGACGCTGGCCAACCTCGAGGACGTCACGTCCACCTCGCGCGAGAGCGTCTCGCAGGTGGTCGTCAGGTTCGCGCTGGAGGTCTCGGCGGACCAGGCGGCGATCGACGTCAAGGACCGCGTGGACCGCATCCGCTCCGAGCTGCCGGAGGACGCCGACGATCCCGTCGTCGCCAAGTACGACATCGGCGGTGAGCCGGTGGTCAACTTCGCCGTCTCGGCCGACCGCCCGCTCGACGAGGTGTACCGCACCGTCGACCAGGTGATCACCGAGCGCCTCGGGCGCGTCGACGGCGTGGCCGAGGTCGTGGTGACCGGCGTGCGCGAGCGCGAGATCCGCGTCGACGTGGACCCGGAGCGCCTGCGGGCCTACGGCCTGTCGCTGTTGGATGTGGTGCGGCTGGTGGCGGCGGCGAACCTCAACGTGCCGGCAGGCCACATCAGCCGCGGGCCGGGCGAGGTGAACATCCGCCTGCGCGGCGAGGTCACCGACGCCGGCGAGCTGGCCTCCTTCCGCCTGCCCCTGCCGGGCGGGCAGTCGATCCCGCTGTCCGAGGTGGCGGGGATCCGCGACACGACGGCCGAGCTGCGCGAGCAGGCCGAATGGCAGCGGCGTCCGGTCATCGGCATCGGCATCCAGAAGCGGACCGACGGCAACACGGTCAAGGTGGTCGAGGCGGTCCAGGAGGTGGTCGCCGGGCTGCGCGAGGAGCTTCCGTCCGACTACCGGATCGAGCAGGTCTCGGAGAACGCGGGCTTCGTGCGCGACTCGGTCAAGGACCTGCTGTCGAACCTGGGGCTGGGCATCCTGCTGGCGGGAATCCTGCTGTTCGTCTTCCTGCACGACTGGCGGCAGACGCTGATCGCGGCGCTGGCGATGCCCATCTCCGTGGTGGCGACCTTCATGCTGATGCAGTCGTCCGGCTTCAGCCTCAACGTGATGTCGCTGATGGCGCTCGGCATCTCGGTGGGCACGCTGGTGACCAACTCGATCGTCGTCCTCGAGAACATCGGGCGCCTGGTCGGCGAGGGCGTCGAGCCGTTCGACGCCGCCGAGCGCGGCACCGCAGAGGTGACCATCGCCGTGCTGGCCTCGACGCTGACCAACGTCGTCGTGTTCACGCCGGTGGCGTTCATGAGCGGCATCATGGGGCGCGTCTTCCTGCAGTTCGGGCTGACCGTCGTCTACGCGACGCTGTTCTCGCTCCTGGTCAGCTTCACGCTGGTGCCCATGCTGGCGGCGCGGCTGGTGCGACCCGGTCGCGGGGTGGGGCACGGGGCCGGCGCCGCGGCCCGGCTGGCGCGGGCGTGGGACGCGGCGTACGACCGGCTCGCGGTCGCCTACGGCCGCTCGCTGGCGGGCGCCCTGCGCCGCAAGTGGCTGCCGCTGGCGGTGACCGGCGCGGTGCTGATCGCGAGCCTGGCGCTGTTCCGCTTCGTCGGCGGCGAGTTCATTCCCACGACAGACCAGGGGCTCTGCCAGGTGCTGATCGAGCTGCCCGAGGGTACCAGCCTCGAGCGCACGACGGAGGTCGCGCGGCGGGTCGCCGCCATCGCCCGGGAGCACGACGAGGTGACCGGCGTCATGGTCAAGGTGGGCGGCGAGTCGCGCGGCATCGAGGACGCGGCCGTGCTGGTCAGGCTGCTGCCGGCCAGCGAACGCAAGCTGGGCCTCAACGCGTTCATGAACGTGCTGAGGCCCGAGCTGGCGGGCATTCCCGACGCGCGCCTGGCCGTCACCGCCGTCGGCGAGGCGCGCGCGGGCGAGGCCGACCTGGAGATCGAGGTGCTGGCCGACGACCGACGGCAGCTGCTGGCGGCGGCCGAGGCCGTCTACGACGTGGTTCGCGCGGTGCCGGGCCTGGTCGAGGTCCGCACCAGCGACCAGCCCGGCAAGCCGGAACTGAACGTGACGCCGCGGCGCCTGGAACTGGCGCAGCAGGGCCTGACTGCGGCCACGGTGGGCGGCATCCTGCGCGCGACCTACGAGGGGACCGAGGCCGGCGTGTTCCGGCAGGACGGCGAGGAATACGACATCGTGGTGGCGGCCGCCCCGGGCGACCGCGCCGACCCGGCTCGGCTGGGCGAGCTCCCCGTTGCCACCCCGGCCGGGGCCGTGCTGCCGCTGTCGGACGTGGCGGACATCGTGGCGGCGACCGGCGAGGCGACCGTCCTGCACGCCGACAAGCAGCGCAAGGTCGACATCACCGCCGGCATCTCCGAGGGCACGCTGTCGCAGAAGCGCGCGCTGATCGACGCCGGGGTGGCGGCCCTCGGCCTGCCCGCCGGGGTCACGGTGCGCTACGCGGGCACCGCCAAGATCCAGGACGAGGCCTTCGCCTCGATCCTCGGCGCGCTCGTCATGGCCATCGTCCTGATCTATATCGTGATGGCGGCCATGCTCGAGAGTTTCATCCACCCGCTGACCGTGATGGTGACGCTGCCGCTGGGTCTCGTGGGCATGGCGCTGGCGCTGTTCTTCACCGGGGCGACCATCAACATCATGTCGCTGATGGCGCTGGTGATGATGGTGGGCATCGTCGTGAACAACGCGATCCTGATGCTCGACCACACGGCGCAGCTGCGCGCGGCCGGCCGCGCGCTCGAGCCGGCGCTGCTGGAGGCCTGCCCCGTGAAGCTGCGGCCGATCATCATGGCGAACCTGGCGATCGTCATCGGCATGCTGCCGCAGGCGATGGGCGGCGCCGGCGCCGAGTTCCGCACGCCCATGGCCGTGGTGCAGATCGGCGGCGTGCTGGTCTCGACCGTGTTCACGTTGTACGTTGTGCCGGTGGTCTACTCGCTGTTCGACCGGCTCACGCTGGCCGGTCGCCGCGCGAGGAAGGGAATGGCGGCATGAGGTGGGCCCTGTCCGCGGCGCGGGTCTCGTGGCTGATCGCAGCGGCGCTGCCGGCCGTCTCCATCGCTGTTCCCGACGCTGACCCCCTCGTCGATCCCGCGCTGGCCGCGCCCGAAGCGGCGTACCAGGTCGTACAGGAGGGCCCCGGCCTGACGCTGCACGACGAGATGTTCATCCTGCCCTACACGCACGCCGACCGCTACCACGGGAAGCAGGCCGAGGTCGTCTTCCAGCTGAGCGCCAAGCAGGCCGTGGCCGGCTCGCGCCTGTATTTCGGCTACACGCAGGTCTCCTACTGGCAGGCCTACAACGTGGAGGAGTCGGCGCCCTTCCGGGACACCGACTACAACCCCGAGCTGTTCTACCGCACGCCGCGGCGCGCCTGGCGCGGCGGCCAGGTCGGCGCCGACCTGGGCTTCGAGCACGAGTCGAACGGCCAGCGCGACCTGCTCTCGCGCTCGTGGAACCAGTTCTACGCCGCGCCGCACTACCAGAAGGGCGGCCTGCTGGCGCGCCTGAAGCTGCGCTGGCGCGTGCCGGAAAAGGCGAAGGCCGAGCCCGGCGCCGCCAAGGGCGACGACAACCCCGACATCAACGACTACCTGGGCCACGCCGACCTGCACCTCTACTACCGGTGGGACTCGGGACACCAGGTCCACCTGCTGGCGCGGGGCAACCCGGCCACCGGCCGCGGCTTCGTCAGCCTGAACCTGAGTCGCCCGCTGCCGCACGAACAGGCCGCCTGGCTGGTCGTGACGGTCTCGCACGGCTACGGCGAGAGCCTGCTGGACTACGACCGCCTGGTCAGCCGCGCGGGAATCGGCTTCATGCTGGCGCGGTAGCGGGCGGCGGCCGGGCCCCACGGCGCCCGGAAGCCCCGAAGCCCCGATGCCCCGAAGCCCCGAAGCCCCGAAGCCCGATTGGCGACGCGGCGCCCCCGTGCTAGATTCCCCGCCGCCGCGCCCGGTGCCCGGGCGGCGCGCCCGCGCCCCCTTCCCGAAGGACGCCCCGATGGAGTGGTTGACCGACCCCAAGGCCTGGATCGCCCTGCTGACCCTGACGAGCCTCGAGATCGTCCTGGGCATCGACAACATCATCTTCATCTCGATCCTCTCGGGCAGGCTGCCCGAGGCGCAGCGCGCCCGCGCCCGCACGGTCGGACTGGCGGCGGCGATGGCCACGCGCATCCTGCTGCTGGCCTCGCTGGCCTGGCTGGCGCACCTGACGGCGGAGCTCTTCCATGTCGGGCACCACGCGATCACCGCGCGCGACATCGTGCTGATCGTCGGCGGCCTGTTCCTGTTGGGCAAGGCGACCCTCGAGATCCACCACAACCTCGAGGGCGACGTGCACAAGGACGGCGCCAGGAAGGTCGCCTCGTTCGCGGCGGTGATCGCGCAGATCATGGTCCTGGACGTCGTGTTCTCGCTGGATTCGGTCATCACGGCGATCGGCATGGCCGACCACCTGCCGGTGATGATCGCGGCGGTGGTCATTGCCGTGCTGGTGATGATGGCCGCGGCCGGCCCCATCAGCAGCTTCGTCGAGCACCATCCCACGGTGAAGATGCTGGCGCTGTCGTTCCTGCTGCTGGTGGGCATGTCGCTGGTGGCCGACGGCCTGGGCCAGCACATCTCGAAGGGCTACATCTATTTCGCGATGGGCTTCTCGGTCTTCGTCGAGATGCTGAACCTGCGGATCCGCGACCGGAAGGACAAGCCGGTCAAGCTGCGGGGGGCGGTGCAGACGCCGGAGTAGCGCGGGCGACATGGCGTCGACCTGGTCGCACGGAACCGGCGGCCGCGGTCCTGCGCGGCTTGTGCGGCGCGATTTGCCCCGCGCGAATTGCGCCGGCGCAAGCGGCCCGACCGCTCCTTCAGATGACGCGCTGCAGGACGTCGATGAGCTTCTCGATCTCGTTGACCGTGTTGTAGTGCACCAGGCTCGCCCGCACCACGCCGTCGTCCAGATCGAGGCCCAGCGCCCGGCACAGGTGATGCGCGTACATGTGCCCGCAGCGGATGGCGACGCCGCTGTCGTCGACCGCGGCCGTGATCTCCCGCGACGACTTCCGTTCGTGCACGAAGCTGACGGTGCCGACGCGCGCCGGACCGGCCTGCGCGGGGCCGACGATCCGCACGCCCGGCCGCGAGCGCAGCCACTCCAGCAGCCGCGCGGTCGGCCCCTCCTCGAGTGCCGCCGCTCGGGCGAACGCGGCCTTGACCACCGCGCGATCGCACACCGCGCCTGCCGGCGCGCCCGCCAGGAACGCCAGGTACCCGCCCAGCGCCAGCAGCCCGGCGCAGCCCTCGTGGTTGGCCCCGCCCGGCTCGAACTGGTACGGCAGGTCGTCGCGGGGGATGAAGTCGTGGTTGGGGCCGGGCAGTTCGGCCAGCGCGTCGTCGCGGCCGTAGAGCACGGCCAGGTGCGGCCCGAACACCTTGTAGGTGGAGTACACGTACCAGTCGACGTCCCAGGCGTCGACGTCGATGGCGCGGTGCGGCGCGTACGCCACGCCGTCGGCCACCACGCGCGCGCCGGCCGCGTGGGCCAGAGCCACGACCGCCGGCAGGTCGACGATCTCTCCCAGCAGGTTCGAGACGTGCGGCAGCGCGACCAGCGCCGTTCGTTCGCTCAGCAGCCCGCGCAGCCCGTCCAGCGGGCAGGCGAACGTCGCCGGGTCCACGCGCCACCAGCGGATGACCACGCCCTGCCGCTCCAGCCGCTTCCAGCAGCCGAGGTTCGCCTCGTGGCCGGTCTCGGCCAGGATGATCTCGCTGCCGGGCGGCAGCACCTGCGCGTAGCACCCGGCCAGCAGGTTCAGCAGCGCCGTGGTCGAGGAACCGATGATGGCGTGCCCCCGCCGCGCATTGACGAAGGTGCGGGCGAAGGCGTGCGCCTCGTCGACGGTGGCCGTGCAGCGGCGCGACAGCTCGTAGCCGGCGCCCAGCTGCACGTAGGTCCTGGTGAGGTATCCGTGCATGGCGTCGGCCACGCAGGCGGGCACCTGCGAGCCGCCGGCGTTCTCCAGGAAGACCGTGTCGCCGCCCAGGGCGGGGAAGGCGGCGCGGATGGCGGCGTGGTCGGGAGGGGTGGCATCGGCGTGCATGGCGGCGGCTCCGGGGTGGAGGAGGAGGGTGACCGGCGCTATCCTGTACAGGATCCCGGCGCGGCGCAACTGGTCCCTGGCTTGGGGCCCGACTTGTTCGACGCCCGACTTGTTAGACGCCCGACTTGCGCCGGCGCAAGTCGCGAGCGCCAGCCCCGGCAGAGGGACCGCGGCGACCCCGGCCGCCGCAACCCGAGGTCCCGTTCCCACGTACCCATCCGGTTGCCCGACCGCTTCCCTTCCCTCCCGGAGGATCCCGCACGATGAGACCCCTGTCCGCCCTCCTGCCGGCGCTGGCGCTGGCCGCCAGCCTGGTCCCGGCCGTCCTATCGGTCCCGTCGGCCCAGGCGGCCGACCCCGCCCCCCTGTGGCTCCGCTACCCCGCCATCTCGCCGGACGGGGCGACCATCGCCTTCGCCTACAAGGGCGACCTGTGGGCGGTGCCGGCCAAGGGTGGCACCGCGGTGCCCCTGACCGTCAGCGACAGCTACGAGTACGCGCCGGTCTGGAGCCACGACGGCAAGCACCTGGCCTTCGCCTCCGATCGCCACGGCAACTTCGACGTCTTCGTCATGCCGGCGGGCGGCGGCGAGGCGAAGCGGCTGACCTTCCACTCGGGGGGCGAGGTGCCCTCGTCCTTCACGGCCGACGACACCTCGGTGCTGTTCGCGGCGGCGCGGCAGGACCCCGCCAGCAACGCGCAGTTTCCCACCGGGGCGATGAGCGAGCTGTACAGCGTGCCCGCGGCCGGCGGGCGCGTCGCGCGCGTGCTGCCGGTGCCGGCGCTCGATGCGCAGGTCGACGCGCCGGGTGCGCGCCTGCTCTACCACGACTACAAGGGCGTCGAGAGCCCCTGGCGCAAGCACCACACCTCCTCCGTGACGCGCGACATCTGGGTCCACGACCTGAAGTCCGGCGCCTACCGCCAGCTGACGACCGACGCGGCCGAGGACCGCAACCCCGTCTTCGGCGCCGGCGACGAGTACTGCTGGCTGAGCGAGCGCGACGGCACGTTCAACGTCTGGCAGGGCTCGCTGGCCGACCCGACCCGCGCCACGCAACTGACGCGGTTCACGCGCCATCCCGTGCGCTTCCTGACCCGCGCGAACGACGGCACGCTCTGCTTCTCGCAGGACGGGGAGCTCTACACGCTGAAGCCGGGCGCGCAGCCGGCGAAGGTGGCCGTGCGCATCGGCATCGACGGGCTGCAGGTGCTCGACCGCGTCGTGAAGGTGGACGAGGAGATGTCCGACCTGGCGCTGGCGCCTTCGGGCAAGGAGTTCGCCTACGTCTTCCGCGGCGAGATCTTCGTCAGCGCCGTCGACGGCGGCGCCACCAAGCGCATCACCGACACGCCGTGGCAGGAGCGCAGCCCGTGCTGGAGCCCCGACGGCCGCACGCTGGCCTACGCGGCGGAGCCCGACCAGAGCTGGGACATCCACGCCACCGCCATCGCCCGCGAATCCGAGCCCTACTTCAGCGTCGCGACGATCCTGGAGCCGAAGGTGCTGGTTGCGACCGAGGCCGAGGAGTTCCAGCCCGCGTTCTCGCCCGATGGCAAGGAGATCGCCCACCTGGAGAATCGCGTCGCGCTGAAGGTCTTCAACCTGGACGCGAAGAAGTCGCGCCTTGTCCTGCCTGCCGAGCACAACTACTCGTATGCCGACGGCGACCAGTGGTACCAGTGGTCGCCCGACGGCAAGTGGTTCCTGGTGCAGTACGGCCTGCCCGAGCGCGTGATGACGCCGGAGATCGGCCTGGTCGCGGCCGACGGCTCCGGCCAGGTGGAGAACCTCACCTTCAGCGGCTACGACGACATCGGGCCCAAGTGGTCGCTGGACGGCAAGGCGATGGTGTGGGGGACGAACCGCGACGGCTCGCTGTCGCAGGGTGGCGGCGCCTTCACCTGGGACGTGCACGCGCTGTTCTTCGACAAGGCCGCCTACGACCGCTTCCGCCTGTCGAAGGAGGACTTCGCGCTGGTCAAGGAGCAGGAGGAGAAGGCGGACGAGGCGAAGGGCGAGGACGGCAAGGACGCGAAGAAGGAGAAGGGCAAGGACGCGAAGAAGGGCAAGGACGGCGACAAGGAGCCGCCCGCACCGATCACCATCGACCGCGACGGCCTGGCCGAGCGCCGCCTGCGCCTGACCACGCACAACTCGCCGGCCACCGACTGGGTGCTCTCCAACGACGGCGAGAAGCTCTTCTACCTGACGGCGTTCGAGAAGGGCAACGACCTGTGGTCGCTGGAGACGCGCACCGGCGAGGCCTCGCTGCTGGCGAAGATCGGCGCCCGCGTGGAGAACCTGACGTTGTCGTCCGACGGCAAGTTCCTGGTCTTCCTGGCCGACGGCAGGCCGAAGAAGGCCGACGTGGACAAGGGCAGCGTCGAGCCGCTGAAGACGAAGGGCGAGATGGTGCTCAAGCAGGGACGCGAGCGGGACTACATCTTCGAGCACGCCTGGCGCCAGCTGAAGCGCAAGTTCTACGTGCAGGACCTGCACGGCGTGGACTGGGACCGCTACCGCGCCGACTACGCGCGCTTCCTGCCGCACATCAACAACAACCACGACTTCGCCGAGATGCTCAGCGAGCTGCTCGGCGAGATGAACGCCTCGCACACCGGCTGCTACTACCGCCCGACGTCCCCGCAGGGCGACCAGACCGCCGCGCTGGGCCTGTTCTACGACGACGCCTTCGCCGGCCCCGGCCTGAAGGTCGACGAGGTGATCGCCGGCGGCCCCTGCGACAAGGCCGCCGTGAAGCTGCGCGCCGGGCACATCGTCGAGAAGATCGACGGGCAGCCCGTCGCGTCGGGCGCCGACTGGGTGGCCATGCTCAACCGGCGCGCCGGCGAGCGCGTGCTGCTCTCGGTGCTGGATCCGGCGAACGGCAAGCGCTGGGACGACGAGGTCCGCCCCGTCAGCGGCGGCGACGAGTACGAGCTGCTCTACAAGCGCTGGGTCCGCAACCGGCGCGACGAGGTCGCGCGGCTGTCGGGCGGCAAGGTCGGCTACGTGCACGTGCGATCGATGAATGACGCCAGCATGCGGCACGTCTTCGAGGAGGCGCTCGGCCGCAACCTGGGCTGCGAGGCGCTGGTGGTCGACACGCGCTTCAACGGCGGCGGCAACATCCACGAGCAGCTGTCGGACTTCCTGAACGGCGAGGCCTACTTCGACATCGTGCCGCACGGGCAGTACGTGGGCTCCGAGTCGTACGACAAGTGGAACAAGCCGTCGATCTGCGTCATGGGCGAGAGCAACTACTCCGACGCGCACCTCTTCCCGGTGGCCTACAAGACCAAGGGCGCCGGGCGCACCCTCGGCATGCCGGTGCCGGGCACCGGCACCTTCGTCTGGTGGGAGCGGCAGATCGACCCCTCGCTGCGCTTCGGCATCCCCATGGGCGGCTGGCGGGGCCAGGACGGGAAGTTCTGCGAGAACACCCAGCTGGAGCCCGATGTGCGCGTGCGCAACGAGCCGGACGTGCTGACCAAGGGGCGCGACCAGCAGCTGGAGGCGGCGGTCAGGGAGCTGCTGAAGAAGTAGCGGCCCGACGACCGCGACGATGGGCAGGGCCCGCGTTCCCGGCGAGGGGGGCGCGGGCCCGCCGATTTCTCGCCATGCCCCGGCCTTGATCCCGTATATTCAAAGGGTCGCCGCCACGGTGCCGGGGCGGGGGCGCCCATCCGGCCTCCCGCCTCACGGAGTTCGCCCGACCAGCCGTCGCCGTGGCCCGGTCCATCCAGATGTGGACGCATGGGGGGTACGATGCCCAGCCTCAGGATCCCGCTCGTGTGCGCGGCCGTCTGCGCCGTGGCTCTGGCCTCCGTCTCGACCGTCGCCGCCGGACGCAAGGACGCGGGCGGCCCGGTGTCGCACCGGCAGGCGGCGGGCGCCGCGATGGCGGACGTGCAAGTCACCTCGCAGCCGGCGATGCACTTCGGCGAGTCGCCCGGCAAGGCGACGGGCGACACCATCGACCTGATGGGGCCGGGCGGGCACTACCCGTACCGGGGCGATTTCGAGACGGCCTTCGCGCGGCCGGCCGGTCCGGGCTACCTGACCGACGGCTGGACCTCTACTGACGATACCTCCCCGGCCAACCACTGGCACGTCGACACCCACGGCCTGGTCGCCCCTCTGGCGGGCCGGTTCGCCTGGTGCGGCGACATCGCCTACGCCTCCTGCGACGCCTCGGACCCGGTCGGCGGCTACGGCAACGGCTGGGTCGACATCCTCGAGTTCCGCAAGACCGTCGGCGCCGCGGCGACCGTGCGCGTGCAGGCGGACCTCGTGTACGACGTCGAGCCGGGCTACGACTTCGTCTATCTGCAGCGGCGGACGTCGGCGCATCCGGACTTCGAGCCGGTCACCGGCGGACAGGGCCTGTCCTGGGACGGCACCGGTACGGTGGCCGTCGACTACACGTTCACCTACACCGCGGCCGAGCTGGACCGGGGCACGGACATCGCCGTGGCCTTCGTGTTCGAATCGGATGGAGCCTGGTCGGACGCCGACTGCCTGTGGGGAACGAGCGGCGCCGCGCGCATCGACAACATCACCGTGACCGTGAACGGCACCCCGTACGTGGAGGACTTCGAGGACGAGTCGCCGGACCCCGACTGGATGTTCACTCCGCGTGACGGCGTCGGCAACTTCGCTCGCATCTGGAACCTGCTGGGCGACGCGGACGAGTGCGCGTCGAACTACTCGAAGGTGCTCGCCTTCATCGACGACGGCCTGGTGGTTCCCGGCACCGGCGGCACCGTCGGCAGCCCGGGCAACGACTACGGCCCGCCGGGCGGCTTCATCGTCAACAACACGGGCGGACTGCTGGGCCCGTCCTACCATCTGGAAAACACCGTCTATTCGCCGGTCATGGCCTGGCCGGATCCGGCCAAGCGAGGGATGAGCCTGGCGTTCGACGTATACCGGCACGAGCTGCTGGTCGCCGATGACTCACCGGGCATCTTCTACACCTGGGAGATCCGCACCTGGAGCGGTGACGGGCCCTGGATCTTTGATGGCTGGAAGAGCCGCAACTACGTGTACTACGGCGGCCCGAACTACCAGCGTTCGGTCAACGAGGTCGATGATCTGGTAAACCCGGAGGCGACCAAGTGCCAGGTGCGGCTCGGCGTCGTTGAGCTCGGCTGGCTGTTCGGCTACGGCGACGGCACCAACGGCACGCCGGCGCCGTACTTCGACAACGTGCGCGTGAAGATCTACCCGACCTCGGGGCCGCGCATCGCCGTGACGGAGTCCCGGCTGGCGAACGACGGCTTCCCCGCCGGCGGCACCATCGACCTGGTGAACCTGGGCAACAACTCGATCCGCTTCGACATGGCGGCCAACATCTCGGCCCGCACGCACTCGCGCAACGATCCGGGCGACTCGATCTGGATCGACTGCACGCC
>JAYRFB010000137.1:0-29227 GCA_041908585.1 Candidatus Krumholzibacteriia bacterium | reverse complement strand
GCCGGCGCGGCTGAGCGCGATGATGCGTTCCTTCAGCTCGCCCGTCAGGCCCGATTCCTCGCAGGCGGCGAAGGCCGTGCCGGCCTGCACGCCGGCCGCGCCCAGAGCCATCGCATCGGCCACGCCGCCGGGACGGCCGAACGCGCCGGCCAGCCAGAACGGCAGGCCCAGCCCGCGGAAGGTGGCCAGGTCGGGGCGGTCGCGCTCGCCGTACACCGGCTCGCCGGCCCCGTCCAGCTGCAGGGGGCCGCGCGGCGGCGCGTTGTGGCCGCCGGCGACGGCGCCCTCGATGACGAAGCCGTCGACGCGACCGCTGGCCTTGCGCGCCAGCGTGGTCGCCAGGGCGGAGGACGAGACGATGCCCAGGAAGCGCGGCCGCTGCAGGCGCAGGGCCGGGCCGCCGCGGAACGCGCGCGGGTCGAAGCGCGCCAGGAACGGCCGACCGGGCTCGCTGCCGCCAACGTCCAGCCGCAACTCGGCGGGTTCGTCGGCGGCAAAGCGGTCCAGCACGCCGGGGATGCCCATCGGGATGCCGGCACCCATCAGCACGTAGTCGACGCCGGCGAGCATCGCGCCGTAGATCGACGGGAGCGCGGGGAACTGCACCTTCTCCAGGAAGTTGACCCCCACCGGCCCGCGCTGCCCCTCACGCGCCAGGAACACCTCGGCGAAGTTGGCCGCGACCGTCAGCTCGACCAGCGCCCGCGCGGGCTGGACGCCGGGCAGGGACAGGCGCCGGAAGGGCGCGGCCCCGGGCTTGCCTCCGGGCACGTAGTGGTCATCCAGCACGCGGCGCGCCACCGCCGGCACGGGGAACTGCGCCAGGGCGCGGCGCATGTGCCCGCCGGGATCGCCCAGCTGCAGGCGCCGCGAGAGGACGACCGCCAGCGCGGTCCCCGAGACGACGCCGAGCTGGCCCGCGGCACTGACCGCGCGCGCCAGGTTCCAGTTCGACACGGCGATGCCCATGCCGCCCTGGATGATCAGGGGATAGGTGCTCATCCCGGCTTGATAACACACGGGACGGGGGAAGCACAGGCGAATCAGCGACCGGTCCGCCCGGGGGCGACGCCTCAGAAGGTGATCGAAGCCCCGGCCTGCACCGACCAGCCGCTCCATTGCCAATAGAGGTCGTTGGATTCGGCATCGTTCCATTCCACGGCTGCCGTCAGATCCAATTGGGTTCCCCGGCCCAGGCGCACGCCCGGCCGCTCCACGGCCAGGCGCGCCCGGGTGACGATATCGCGTCGCTCGCCGTCGGCCAGCGCGAGCGATTCACCTTCCAGAACGAACAGGTTCGAGGTCGCATCGTAGACGGTCGGTGGGCGACCCGGATAGGTCAGCCGCGCCCGCTCTCCCGAGAGCTCTGCCGTCACGTTCCACGGCGTGATCACCTTCAACGCGGCGCCGACGCGGCCTCCATCCGAGGAGAACTCGTCGAGGAGCGGGTTGTCGAACGCCGCCAGCTGCGCCGCGGAGTCGCCATGCTCGTAGAGGTCGGAGAGCGAGCCCCAGGCCCGCAGTGCCATTCTGGACGACAGCGACTGCGCAGCCTGCAGGCCCAGCTCGCGCGCGGCCGCCGGGGCCTGCGCGTCATCCCGGTACGCCTTCCACCCCTGCCTGAGCGAGAGCGTGAGGCTCGTGCGCGTGGGCAGCGATCGCTGGAGTCGCAGGGATAGCCAGGCCCTGCGCGCGTCCTCGACCGGCTGCTCGGGATAGCGGCGCCACGCGGCGTCCGCGCGCAGCTGGGCGCTGAAGCCCGCCGCCAGGTAGTGGCGGGCCGAGGCATAGGCATTCGTGTCGCGATAGTCGAACGGCTCGTAAAGATCGCCGTTGAGCCGCCAGGCCTGGGCGACTCCGGCCTGCCAGCGCGTCTGCGCATCCCGCGCCGAGGGCAGCGCCTCGGCCATCACCGTGACGTAGCCGTGATCAAGGTCAGGATTGTCGCGGAACCTCAGCAGGCGCCCGTTTGCCGCCAGGCGCAGTGCCGAGGCGGGCCTCCAGGCCAGCCAGCCACGACCGTCCGTGATGCCGTCACCGGGCGAGGGCTCCGTACCGAACACGTTGTCGGTCCACACCTGCACGGTCGCGGCGCCCGCGCTCCAGTCGGCCGGTGCTCCCGCCGCCACCGTGCAGACGAGCAAGGAAGCCACGACCGCAAGCCCGGCCGCGATCGCAGGGATCGCCGGGCCGCCTCGCTTCACAGCGCGCTCCAGTACGTCGACGACCCGCCGCCGTGCCACTGCTGGCCGCCACCGGGGCCGCCGGGGCCACCGGCGCCACCGCCCTGACCCGAGCGAGCGCGGTGGTGCCGGAAGCCGCCGTCCTCGAACCAGCAGCCGTCGGCCATGCCGTCGCCGTCACTGTCGATGAATCGGTCGGGGCGGCCGTGGCGACCGCCGCCACCCCCATGGTCGGCAAACCCGTCCCCGTCCTCGTCCAGCCAGCCGGCGCCTTCGATGACGAACCCGAACTCGTCGCCGTGCAGTTCATCGCGACCGTAGGCGCGCCCCGTCACGTCGTTGCTGCCGTCCTTGTCGAGGTCCAGGACATTGTCGTCGCGGCCATCGCCGTCACGGTCGCGGTAGGAGCTCTCGATGTCGTTCACGCCATCGCCGTCTGCGTCGCACCAGAAGTCGTTGACGCCGTCGCCGTCCTCGTCCTGCCAGGCGAAGTGGTGCGCATAACGCGCGCCGTTCACGTCGTTGACACCGTCGCCGTTGACATCCTGGTAGAGGTCGTGCCGCCCGTCGGCGTCGCGGTCCAGCCAACCGGGAGATGGGACGACCAGCGCCTCCTGGGCCCGTGCCGACGCGGCCGTGACGCAGCCGATGATGACCAGGATCATGAGCTTCATGACCGTCTCCCCTCGTGCATCAGGGCAGGCGGGGAAGCCTCGCCTTCTCCCCCGCCCACCCATCGACGTCGGAACGCGCCAAACGTGCGGAGTTCGCTCTGCTGTCCGGCTCCGCTCCCGGGTGCCGCCATCGCGGTCCCTCGCCCCCGATTGCAAGTTCGCGGCCCGGTGGCGCCGGCAAGCCCAACCTGTCTTGTGCCAACTGGTTGCCTCGGTCTTCGCGATGCCCGGTCCGGCGCCGGTTCGACGCTCTCGTCGAATCGTTCGACCGAACCGCCGCCTTGGCGCGCCTACCACCCCCACTTGCGCAGCTTGTAGCGGAGGTTTCTCTCGCTGAGTCCTACCGCGCGCGCAGCCTGGCTCTGGTTGCCCTGGGCGGCATCGAGGGCCTCGCGCACGATGCGCTTCTCGATCTCCTCCAGATGCCCCGGCAGGTCGCCGCCGAACGTCGCCGCCCGTGGCGCCACTGCGCCGGCGATGCCGCCCGGCAGGTCCGCCAGCGTGGCGACCGGCCCTCGCGCGAGCACCACCATCCGCGTGACCAGGTTCTCCAGCTCGCGCACGTTGCCCGGATAGTCGTGCTTGACGAGCAGGTCCATCGCCTCGCGGCTGATCGACTCGACCGGCCGCAGGTACTGTGCCGCCGCCTTGCGCCGGAAGTGATCGATGAGCACGGGGATGTCGCCGCGTCTCTCGCGCAGCGCCGGCAGGCGGATGCTGACGACGTCTAGGCGGTAGTAGAGGTCCTGGCGGAAGGCGCCATCGGCCACCAGCTGTTCGAGGTCGCGGTGCGTGGCCGCGACGATGCGCGCGTCCGTCTGCTGCGGCCGGTTGCTGCCCACGCGCTCGAAGGTGCGCTCCTGAAGGACGCGCAGCAGCTTCACCTGCAGCTCCGGCGTCAGGTCGCCGATCTCGTCCAGGAACAGCGTCCCGCCGTGAGCCGCCTCGAACCGCCCGGCACGCGCCTTCTCGGCGCCGGTGAAGGCACCCTTTTCGTGCCCGAACAGCTCGCTCTCCAGGAGCGTCGGCGTGATGGCCGCGCAGTTCACCGCCACGAACGGCCCGTTGCGGCGACCGCTGGCCTGATGCAGCGCGCGGGCCACCAGTTCCTTGCCGGTCCCGCTCTCGCCGCGCACGAGCACGGTGGCGTCGGTCGACGCCACCCGCGCAGCCAACTCCAGAGCCGCGACCATCGCGGCGCTCGTGGCGACGATGCCGGCGAACGAATGCGAGGCCGCCGCCTGCCGCCGCAGGTGCCGGACTTCCGAGACGAGGTTGCGGCGTTCCAGTGCCGCCTGCAACTGCAGCAGGATCTCGTCGAGATCGACAGGTTTTGTCAGGTAGGAGGCCGCGCCGGTCCGCATCGCCTCGACGGCATCGGCGATCGTTCCGAAGGCGGTCATCACGACGACTTCGAGCAGCGGGTTCAGCTCGCGTGCGCGTCGCAGAAGCTCGACGCCGTCCAGGCCGGGCATGCGCACATCGGTCAGCATCACGTCGACGACCGCACCCTGCAGGATGCGCAGGGCCGTCTCGCCATCGGCGGCCAGCACCACGTCGAAGCCCTGCTTGACCAGGAAGCCGCCCAGCGACTCGCGCTGCGCGGCCTCGTCATCGACGACCAGGATCCTCGCTTCGGTCATCTCGCGTCCCCGTCCGCGCCCCCGCGCGGCAGCTCGATGGTGAAGGTGGCCCCGCGGCCGGGCTCGCTGCGCACGCGCGCGCGGCCGCCGTGCTGGCCGGCCACCTGGTCGACCACCGCCAGCCCCACGCCGGTGCCGTCGGGCTTGGTCGTGTGGTAGAGGTCGAAAACGCGCGGAAGCTCGGCCGCTGCGATGCCCGGCCCGTCATCGCGCACCTCGAGCTCGACCAGGGTCCCGTCGTCGCGCAGCGCCAGCACCGTGGTGGCCCCGGCGGGGCAGGCGTCCAGCGCGTTGTCCAGCAGGTTGTGCAGTGCCTGCCGCAGCAGGTCCGGATCGGCCGCCATTACCAAACGCGCGGGAACCTCCACGACCAGCGCCACACCCTTCGGTGCGAAGCGGGGCCCGACCAGCGTCGCCATCTCCCGCACGAGCGCCGCCAGGTCCACCTCGCGCGGGCTGGGCGCCGCCGGCCGCGCGTAGCGCAGGAACTGCTCGATGATGCGATTGATGCGCAGCACCTCGCCGCGCACGGTCGCCGTGAGCTGCTCGTACTCGTCGCGTCCTTCGGCCGGGGTGAACTCGCGCTGGAGGCGTTGCGCGACCATGCCGATCGCGTTCAGGGGATTGCGTATCTCGTGCGCCACGCCGGAGGCCAACTCGCCCAGGGCGAACGAACGCTCGCGGCGAGCGCGCTCGGCCTCGAGCGCCGTCACCTCGAGCCGGGCCTGCTCCCAGGCCGCCTGCGTCGCTGCCAGGCGCCGGCTGGCCGCCAGCAGGGCCGCACCGGCCGCGAATGCCGCCAGAAGCAGGAACGAATGTACGGCCAGGCTGCGCTCGATCTCACGCTGCCGCGCCTGGACGGGACCCAGATCGAGGCCCACGCGCAGCAGGCTGATCGTCCGCCCGTCCACCGCCAGCCGGGACACCGCCTCGAGCGTGGGACGCCCCTCGAACTCGACTTTCCGCGTGGCCGGGTCGCCGGTCCGCAGCACGCGCGCCAGCAGCGTATCGTCAGCCACCGCCGACAGGGTCGTCACGTTGGAAGTCGCCGAGAGAATGCCCTGCTCACCCTGAAGGGCAAGATAGACGGTGCCGCCCATGCTGTTGATAAGCTGGAGGAGGCGGCCCGGACCGATGCGGCGGCGCGTGGCCGCCAGAGCCCGCTCGTCCATGCCGGCGCAGACCAGCCTCCCGTCGGGCCGCCGCAGCGCCCCGACCAGCCGATACCCCGCGCCCGCGGTCGCCGGCACATGGAGGACGCGCGCGTCGCCGGGCGCCAGGTCATCGATGCCGCCGGCGGCCAGATCGGCACGGCACGCCGCCTCGTCGTGCCGGCCATTGACCCGTGCTGCCGCGAGCACGCGACCGGTCGCATCGCGTACGCTCAGGCACACCAGTTCGTTGGCATCGGCGACGCTGTCGAGCACGGCTTGCGCCGGCCGCTTCACCGCCCCCAGCCCGTCGACCAGCGCCGCCAGCGTCAGCAGGCGCTGCCCGGCCTGGGACTCCCACGCGGCATAGGCGGTCAGCGCGTGCGCCTGACTTTCACCAACCACACGGCGCACCTGCTCGGCGTGGTCGATCGTCAGGGAGTCCATGGCGTCCCGGGCGCCGCGCATCTCGCGCACCGTCGACACGGCGAAGACGGAGATCGCCAGCAGCAGCACGGCCACCACGACGGGCGCCCGCAACAGCATCGTGGTCGACCGGCCGATCTCGGGAGACATCGCAGCCTGCTTTCCGGCCGGACCGTCGGTCCCGCCGCATTGCCGACGATCGTAGCCCACGCCCCCCCCTGGCGCGACAAGGATCGTCGGACTGTTCGACCGGATCGTCGAAGCCGTTCGCCCCTCATTCGGCGCGCACCCCGCGGCCGCATCGCCGGATCTCCGCGTCTCGAAACGCCTTGGCTCCGCGCGCACGCGCCGCCGGTCCGATTGGCCCGGCCGATGCTCCCGACCCCCGCGAATCCTCGCCGATTCACGGCAGACCAGACGCAAGGAGCAGACCCATGAAGACCCGCATCATCATCAGCGCCATCGCGGTTCTCGCGATCGCCGCCTTCGTCACCCCCGCGTCCGCCCAGACCGACGGGGCCGGCGGCTTCGGCTACATGGTCGGCGGCTTCCTCGACGAGAACGGCGACGGCTTCAACGACCTGGCCCCGGACGCCGACGGCGACGGCATCCCCAACGGCGTCGATCCCGACTATGCGCCGCCCATGGACGGCACGGGCAACCGGCTGGGCGCCGACACGGGCATCTGCGACGAGGACGGCTTCGCCTACCGCTTCCAGTACAAGTCGAGGCACGCGCAGGGCACCACGGGCTACGGTCCCGGCGATGGCACCGGCAACGGCGGCGAGGGCCCCGGCGACGGCTCCGGCTTCGGGCCGGGCGATGGCACCTGCATTCCGCAGCTCGATGGCAACGGCCTGGCGGGCAAGAACTGACAAGGCCGCGATGACGCCGCAGCCGCCCCGACGGACGCATGGGTCCCCCCCAGCAGCGGGCGCGGAAGCGGCGGACCGGGGGAGCCGCAAAGGCTCCCCCGTCCACCGAAAGGACTGGACCATGAACAGCAAGCACATCATCAGCGCCCTGGGTATCGTCGCCCTGGCTGTGATCGGTGCCCCCGCAGGCGCGCAGACCACGGATCCGGATGATCGACCGGGCCAGGGAGTGCAGGTCCGCGGCTTCCTCGATGAGGATGGTGACGGCTTCAACGATCTGGCACCCGACGCCGATGGCGACGGCATCCCCAACGGGCTGGACCCGGACTACACACCGTCCGGCGACGGTCAGGGTCGGGGTTGGGTCGATGGTGACCGCGGGTGCGACCGCGACGGCGGCCTCGAGACCATGCTGCGAGCCATGGGCGAAGGTGGATCAGGGTGGGGGGCCGGATTAACCACTGACAGCGGCGGCGGCGCCGGCACGGTCGGCAACGGCGGCGGCTCGGCAGGCGGCAGCGCCCGCGGCGACCGGCGCTAGCACGGCGGCTCCGCCCCTTGCGCGGGACGTCGAGCCTCAGTCCCGCGCAGGGGCGGTCCATGGCGGCGGGGGGTTGTCGGGACCTCCCGCTGCCCGTTCCGGCGTCACGCCGTACGTCGCCGCCATCCGCCCCAGCTCCGCCCGAACCTGCCCGACCAGCGCCGCCGGCCCGCACAGCCGCGCGCAGCCGCCGAAGCCCAGCACCAGCGACAACACTTCAGGCTCGCTGGTCGACCAGAACGACAAGCGAATCCGGCCATCGCGCAGGTCCGCGATCTCCTGGTCGGGGCTCCAGGTGCGCTCGCGGGCCCAGGCGGCCGCCCAGCCCTCCAGCTCCAGCTCCACGCGGAACCGCTTCTGCAGCCAGACGCCGAAGCCGCGGTTCATCACCTTCTCGAAGTCGTAGCCGCGCGGGCGGCGGAACGGCGTCCCGGTCAGGCTCACCGCCTCGAAGCGCTGCAGGGCCAGCAGCGGGTCGTAGGCGGGCGCCTGGTACGGCTTGCCGGGCGATCTCGCGCGGCGCGCGTGCACGTAGACCGTCTCGCGGTGCGCGAACACCTTGAGCGGCTTGATGTGGAAGGTCTTCGCGGCCGGCGCGCCCAGGCCGCGGTAGCGCACCTCGCATACGCGCCGCGACTCCATCCCCTGCAGCAGCGTCCGCAACAGGTCCTCGTGCCGCGTGTAGTCGATCACGCCCGAGCGCACCACGCCGAACACCGCGCCGGCATCCTCCACGCCGGCCGGCAGGTGGTGGCCGCTCTTCTCGATGGCGCGTTCGATCTCGTCGAACGTCTCGCGCCCCAGCAGGTGCTCGGTGAAGGCGCGGCACATCTGCAGCGTGCGGTGCTCCGCCTCGCTCAGCAGCGCCGCCGGCTCCGGCAGGCCCTGGCCCTCGCGTTCGACCCAGAACCACTTGCGGCCGTCGCGGAGCTCGTCCCGCAGGGGGATCTCCCAGGCCAGGGTGATGTCGTCCACCAGCCGCAGCACCGTCTGCTTGGAGCAGCCCAGCGACGCCGCCAGGTCCGTCAGCGAGTGCTTCTGCCCGGTGAACATCAGCTTGGCGAAGAGCCTCACGAGCTTCTCGCCGTAGCTGCGGTCGGGGGTCTTCCGTGTCTGCATCATGGCCTCAGGATAGGGTCCCTGCGTTCCGTCGGACGGAACGGCGATGTGACATGATCCCGCCGATCGACGGGGGAGATGCCGACTCTATCCCGGCGCCGGCCATGATGCCAGATGAATGGATGCCAATCGTTTGGGCGGCCCGTGGGCTGCCGGCGGCGCGGGTTGGGCCCGCTTGGGCGAGGCGGGCTCGCCCGCGCCGTTCCGATCCCAGGTCACGTGTTCGGGATATCTTTATTCATGTCTGGGGATATGCGGACGATTTCTCAAGTCAGTTCGAACCGCCGACGCGCAGGCCGCCCTTACGGCCCTGTACGCCGGGACCACAAGACGCCGTACCTCGCCCGGGGCCCGGCCGCTGAAAGGCCGTTCATGAACCTCAATCTCCGCGACCGCTTCCTGCTGCCCACGGCGGGCACGCTGGTGATCGCCTTCACCGCCTACCTGGCCTTCACCTCGTTCGAGTCGCGCCGCGCGCTGGAGGCCGGCGTGCAGGACGAGATGACGCAGATCAACACCCTGGTCCAGGGGCAGCTGCGCTCGTGGCTGGACCACCGCGAGCTGGACGTCGAGCGCTGGAGCGAGCTGCCGACGCTGCGCGAGGCCGTGGCGATGCCCGACTCCGCGGCGCTGGCGGCGGCCGCCGGCGCGCTGCTGGTCGAGCAGGCGGAGCACACCGTCGACTACGAGGGCCTGCACCTGGTCCGCGCCGACGGGCTGACCATCGCTTCCAGCCTGCCGGGCATGGCCGGCACGCTGAACGTCGCGGACCGCGAGTATTTCCGCGACTGCCTGCGCACCGGCGACGGCACGCTGTCGCGCGCGGTGGCCAGCAAGGTGACCGGCAATCCCATCGTCGTGGTCTGCGAGCCCGTGCGCGGCGCGGACGGCCGCGCCGTGGGCGCGGTGCTTGGCGTGGTCGACCTGCAGCGTTTCGCCGAGAACGTCATCCAGCCGATCAAGGTCGGCGCCACCGGCTACGCCTGGGTCGTCGACCAGGACGGGACCTTCCTGGCCCACCCCAAGAAGGAGCTGATCCTCAAGTCGAAGGTCACCGAGTGGGACTTCGGCAAGGAGATCATGGCGCGCGGCAGCGGCCTGCTCGCCTACGAGTTCAAGGGCAAGGACCGCCAGTCCGCGTTCGCCCGCGACGAGGAGACCGGCTGGATCAGCGCCATCGGCCTGGACGAGGCGCAGATCTTCGCGGCGGCCGACCGCCTGCGGAACTTCGGCATCGTGCTGACCCTGGTCGCCCTGGCGCTGACCGGCGGCGTGGTCGTGCTGGTCACGCGCAGCGTCACGCGGCCCATCAACGCGATGATCGACCAGCTGAACACCGGCTCGGACCAGACGACGACGGCCGCCACCGAGATCGCCAACGCCAGCGTCATGCTCGCGAACCAGTCCAGCGAGCAGGCCGCGGCCGTCGAGGAGACCTCGGCCAGCCTCGAGGAGATGTCGGCGACGGTGAAGCAGACCACGCTGGCGGCCGACGACTGCCAGGGCCTGATGCGCCAGTCGCAGACCGTGGTGGAGCAGGGCCTGGCCTCGATGGAGCAGATGGTGCAGGCCATCGACACCATCAAGGGCAGCGCCGACCGCACCGCGCGGATCGTCAAGACCATCGACGAGATCGCCTTCCAGACCAACCTGCTGGCGCTCAACGCCGCGGTCGAGGCCGCGCGCGCCGGCGAGGCCGGCAAGGGCTTCGCGGTGGTGGCCGAGGAAGTGCGCAACCTGGCCCAGCGCGCCGCCAACGCCGCGCGCGAGACCTCCGAGCTGATCGAGCAGTCGGTCACGCATGCCGACCGCGGCGTGCACGTGACCGCCGGCGCCCGCGCCGCCTTCGCGGCCACGGCCGAGAACGCCACGCAGGTGGCGGCGCAGGTCGACCGCATCGCGGCGGCCGCGCGCGAACAGGCCGAGGGCATCGACCAGATCGGCACGGCGATGCGCCAGGTCGACGCCACCACGCAGGGCGCGGCCGCCAACGCCGAGGAGACGGCCTCGGCCGCCGAGGAGCTGAACGCGCAGGCGGTGGAGCTGCGCAGCGTCGTGGCGCAGCTGCAGGCGCTGGTGACCGGCCGGCCGGCGACGGCCGCGCGGCGGGACACCCCGTCGCCGTCCGCCAGGGGGCTGACCGACCGCCGCCTGCACGCCCTGGCCGACAGCGGCCGGCCGTCGCGGACGACGGCGGCCCGCACGCACGCGCAGGAAGTCTTCGCGCTGGACGACTCGGAGTTCTGACCGCGGCATCCGGGGAGCATCGACAGAGCGCCGGCCCTGCAGGGACCGGCGCTTCGTCGTCCAATTCGTCGGCCGAGGTGTCGTCCGATGTGTCGTCCGATGCGTCGTCGGGTGCGCCGGTCCAGTCGCCGGTCCTGTCGCCGGTCCAGTCGCCGGTCCGGTCGCCGGCCTGGTCGTCTGTCTAGTCGTCCTTCTGCCGCGTGTTCGCCGGCTCCAGCCGCGCCAGGTGCCCCAGATTGCGCGCCACGCGCCGGCCCAGCATCAGCAGCATGCCCAGCACCGCCACCACGCCGAACAGGTCGAACACGGTGGCCCCCACCCCCATCACGGTGTACGGCACCGGGCCCACCAGGGCCGCGACCGTGTTGAGCGCGATGAGGATCAGCCGCGTCTCGGTGGGACCCACCACGCCGTAGCCGAAGCGGAAGTCGCCCAGCACCTGGCTTTCCAGGTAGACGTTGATCGACAGCACCAGGTAGCCCGCCACGATGGCCAGCCCCACCGCGAGCAGCATGTACGGTGACAGCCCCAGTCCCAGCCCGATGGCGATCGTCGAGAACGCGTCGGTCAGGTGGTCCAGGTAGAAGCCGTAGCGCGGCCGCTGGATCCTGCGCACCCGCGCCGTGGTGCCGTCCAGGCTGTCGCCGAACCAGTTGATGACGAAGCCCAGGTTGGCGATCCACAGCCACCACACCGCGTGGTTGCTCATGAGGTAGCTGGCGGTGACCAGCGCCGAGCCGAGCATCCCGAACAGGGTCAGGTGGTCCGGCAGCACCCATCGCGGCAGCCGACCGGCGATGGCGACGAGCAGCTTCTTCTCCGCATCGCTGAGCACGAAGGTGGCGCGGCGGGTCGGGTCGTTCGCCATGGCAGGCTCCCGGGATTGGAGGGGTTGCGCAGGGGGATGATGAACGGTGTTCAACGTTCTGGCGAGGCCGGGGTTCCGCGGGGCGGGGTGTTTGTTGTCGTTTGGTGTTTGTGTGTGCGGTATACATGATGCGGCGTGCGATCTTCCCCGCCTTCGGCAAGGTCGCCCGCGCATCGCGGGCCGCGCCGGGCTATATTGCGCGCCGTCCGTGTGCGCCGGCGCACGCGCGCCTGGTGACCGTTGAGCCGCCACGAACCCCGGGGGGAGCCCGCCATGACCCGTCGCGTGATGATGCTGAGCGCCCTGTTGCTGCTGGCCGTGCTGGCCGCCATCGCTGCCACGGGGTGCGCGTGCGCGTGCCGACAGGCGCAGGTGGCGGATGTCACGGCCGCACCGGTGGCGCCGGCAGCGGCCGTCGCGGCGGCGCCGGTTGCGCCGGCGCAACGCGTCGCCGGGCCCGACTCCCTCACCCCGCCCCCTCCGCCCCCCTCGCCCGAGGAGACCACGCTGACCGCCGTCGGCCAGGCTGCACCGCTGTTCACCGTGGCGACGCTGGACGGGCAGCCGTTCAGCCTGGCGGCGCACAAGGGGAAGGTCGTGCTGGTGAACTGGTTCGCCACCTGGTGCGGGCCCTGCAAGGCGGAGATGCCGCACCTGAAGGACCGCGTCTGGGCGGCGTTCGGGGGCAACCCGGACTTCGTGATGATCTCGGTCTCGCGCGAGGAGGACGCCGCCAAGGTGGCGCCGTTCGTGGCCGAGCGCGGGCTCCCCTGGGTGATCGGCCTGGACACCGACCGCAGCGCCTACGCGCGCTACGCCGAGGCGTACATCCCGCGCAACCACGTGATCGGCCGCGACGGCACCATCGTCTTCCAGTCGGAGGGCTTCGAGGAGCCCGAGTTCGCGGCGATGATCACGGCGATCGCGGACGAGCTGGCGCGCTGAGCCGGCCCTTGACCGGGCCCCGGCCGCCCGGCGACACTCATCGCCGGCGCGCCTGCCGCGCCCGGAAGGACCTGGACCCCGCGTGAAGACCTACCTGCGCATGCTCCGCATGGTCCGCCCCTACACCGGGCAGCTGGTGCTGGCGGTGGCGGCCATGCTCGTCTTCTCGGCGGCCAGCGTCTTTTCCACCGCCATGCTCTCGCCCTTCCTCGAGACGCTGTTCCTCAAGGGCGACGAGCCCGCGGCCGTGGTGGCGCCCGCCCCCGCCGCCGGTGTCGACCTGCTGCGCGACCAGCTGGGCTGGGTCGACGAGCTGAAGCTGGCCTTCAAGACCTGGGCGGCCGACACCCTGCTCAAGGGCACCAAGCAGGAAGCCCTGCTGCGCATCTGCCTGACCTTCTTCTTCTTCACGCTGCTGAAGAACATCGCCTGCTACGTGCAGGAGACGTTGATGGCCTACGTGGGCCACGCCGTGATCCGGGACCTGCGAAATCGCCTCTACGCCAAGTACACGTCACTGCCCCTGGGCTTCTACCACCGCCACAAGGCGGGTGAGCTCATCAGCCGCGCCACCAACGACGTCCTGGTCGCCCAGCAGTGCGTGGGCGCCAGCTTCATGAAGCTGGTCAAGGAACCCATCTACATCGTCATGTTCCTGGCCGTGGCGCTCATCATCTCCTGGCAGATGACGCTGCTGGCGTTCGCGCTGATGCCGGCCTCGCTCGCGGTGATCCTGGCCATCAGCCGCAAGCTGCGCCGCCTCTCGCACCGCCAGCAGGAGCAGCTCGCCGACCTGACCGCCACGCTGCAGGAGACCGTCTACGGCATCCGCGTGGTGAAGGCCTTCGCCATGGAGCGCTTCGAGGGCGCCAAGTTCGCCGCCCAGGCGCAGTCGCTGTTCCGGCAGGTCTTCCGCATCGACTACACGATGAAGGCCTCCTCGCCGCTGACCGAGCAGCTCTCGATGGCGGTGGGACTGTTCCTGCTCTGGTTCGGCGGCAGCCGCGTGTTCACCGGCGGGCTGATGACCCCGGACATGTTCATCGTCTTCCTGTTCGTGATCTTCTCGATGGTCCGGCCGCTCAAGAGCGTGGGCCAGGTCGGGGCCGAGCTGCAGTCGGGCCTGGCGGCGGCCGAACGCATCTTCGCCATCCTGGACGAGCCTGGCGAGACCGCGGTCCTGGCCGGCACCCGCCAACTGGGTCGCGCCCGGGGCGAGGTCGCGCTCGACGACGTCCACTTCAGCTACCTGCCCGGCGAGCCTGTGCTGCGGGGCATCTCCCTGAAGGTTGCGGCCGGCGAGGTCGTGGCGCTGGTCGGCTCGAGCGGCGCGGGCAAGAGCACGCTCATCGACATGATCCCCGGCTTCTACCTGCCGGACCGCGGGCGCGTGCTGGTCGACGGCCTGGACGTCCGCGAGCTTGACCCGCAGTCGCTTCGCCGCAACATGGGCATCGTCACGCAGGAAGTGATCCTCTTCCACGACACGGTGCTCAGGAACATCGCCTACGGGCTGGACGACGTGCCCCTGGAGAAGGTGCGCGAGGCCGCCCGCGCCGCCAACGCCGACGAGTTCATCCTGAAGCTGCCCCAGGGCTACGACACGGTCATCGGTGACCGCGGCGTCACGCTCTCGGGCGGCCAGCGCCAGCGCCTGTCCATCGCGCGCGCCATCCTCAAGGACCCGGCCATCCTGCTGCTGGACGAGGCGACCAGCGCCCTGGACACCGAGAGCGAGCGCCTGGTCCAGGAGGCCATCGACCGCCTGGTGCGCGACCGCACGACCATCGTCATCGCCCATCGCCTGTCGACGATCCGCGGCGCCCACCGCATCCACCTGCTGGAGGAGGGGCGCATCGTGCAGACCGGCACCCACGACGAGCTGCTGGCTGCCGGCGGCCGCTACAAGGAGCTTCACGACCTTCAGTTCAAGACCTGACCCCGGAGGATCCGTCGATGAATCAGTTCGCCTATGTGCTCCGCCCGACCCGCCCGCAGATGCTGACCGACGGCCCGACCGCGGACGAGGCCCGCGTGATCGGCGACCACTTCGCCTACCTCCGGGGACTGCTGGCTGCCGGCTCCCTCAAGCTCGCGGGGCGCGCCACCGATGCGGGCGAGCGGACGTTCGGGATCGTGGTGTTCGAGGCCGTCGATTCGGCCGCCGCCGCCGCCCTGATGGCCGCCGACCCCTCGGTCCGTGAAGGCGTGATGGCCGTGGAGCTGTTCCCGTTCCGGATCGCGTTGATGGCGGGGGGCGAGGGGATCGAGGGGTAGGGCGGGTGGCGCCGCTCGACTCAGGCTGTCGTCGGCACCCGCGGCACCAGCCACTGCGGCATCGTCCCGGCCAGCAGGTACGCCAGCCCTCCCAGCAGCGCCCAGTTGGCCGCCTCGTCCAGCGTCAGCATCGTGTAGCCGCCGCCGGGCAGGAAGGGTGCCAGCCGGAACAGGAACTGCATCCACAGCGAAAGCAGCAGCGCGGCCAGCGTCAGGCGCGCGATGCCGCGCGCCGGCGCGCCGGCCACTCCGGCCGTGCCCCGCGCCCACTCCGCCAGCTGCGGCACGCAGAACAGCGTGAACATCAGGCGGTAGTCCCAGTTGTTGCCCAGCAGGAAGGTGCCGGCGTAGATGGCGGCACCCAGGCGGAAGCCGTCCAGGTGCGCGGACTGCACGGTCGCTTGCGCCGGCGCAACCCGCCACGCCCGCGCCGCCAGGAGCACGACCCCCGCCAGCAGCAGCGCGCTGGCCGCAGCGATGGCGACGACCGTGCCACGCGCGGCGCCCGCCTCGCGCGCCGCCATCCAGCCGACACCGACGCCGTAGGAGACGAAGGTGCCGCGGTCGATGCCCTTGAGGACCAGCAACACGTCGCGCCAGGTCAGCGCAAGATAGACGGCACCGACCAGCGCCGGCGCGCCGGCCACGCGCAGGAACCTGCGGCGCGGCACCCGTACCAGGCAGGCCAGGCCCAGGAACGGGTAGTACTTCAGCAGGCCGGCCACCGTCAGCAGCGCGGCGGCCGCCGGCGGGCTGCGTCGCAGCGCGAACAGTGCGCCGGCGCACAGGAAGAAGATCAGCAGGCAGATGTTCGCGCGCTCGATGCCCAGCATCACCGCCGGCGAGAAGATCGCCGCCGCCATCAGCAGCGCGGCGATGCGGTCGATGCGGTCGACCAGCAGCACCAGGCCCAGGACGAACGCAGCGATCATCGCCAGGGAGACCGGCACCGTGTGGCGCTGGGCCAGGCCCAGGCGCGCGGCGAGCTGCCACACGCGCGGGTAGTTCAGCACGCGGTGCCAGGGGTCGGCGGGGTTGGCCACCAGCGGGTCGTGGCCTGCGCGCCAGGATTCGGCGCCGGACGTGACGGCCCGCGCGTCGGCGAAGCCGGGCGCCAGGACGGGGATGTTCCACAGCGAGAAGGCGCGGGCGGGGCCGAGCTCCGCCGCCAGCAGCGGCACCAGGGCCGCGCCCCCCAGGAGCAGCAGCAGGTACAGGCGACGGCCGGACATCGGGCGGAACTCCAGCGTCGGTGATACTGTTTGATATTCGGCGCCTTTTCGCACGGAATGTCAAGATGGAAGTTCATGCCGGGGGGCCGGACGAGGCTTCCCGGATCGGGATCCCGGACAGGTCCAGACCGGCACGGATCGACGCAAACGGCTGGGAGGCGCTCAGGTCCGCGACTTGCACGGGACGCCTCGGCGACCGGGATCCGGATTTTGCCAGCCTGGCGGATCGGGCTTATGGTGGGGCCGTCAAACCCCTTCCAGGAGGCTCGCCGTCATGGCCATTCTCAAGGTCGCCCGCATGGGGCACCCGGTCCTGCGTCAGAAGTGCGCCACCATCGATCCGGAAGCGATCACCGGACCCGAGGTGCAACGGCTGATCCGGGACATGTTCGAGACGATGGCCGAGTACAACGGCGTCGGGCTGGCCGCGCCGCAGGTGCACCAGCCGGTCAGGCTGCTGATCGCCGGCGGCGAGACCGAGCGCGGCGGCAAGCCGAAGTTCCGGGTGCTGATCAACCCGGAGATCACGGTGCGGCCGAACGCCGGACGGCTGGGCATGTACGAGGGCTGCCTGTCGGTACCCGGGCTGCGGGGCTGGGTCGAGCGGCCGGACAAGATCAACGTCCGCGGCTACAACGAGCAGGCCCAGAAGCTCGACTTCGACCTGGACGGCTACCCGGCCATCGTGATGCAGCACGAGTGCGACCACCTGGACGGCGTGCTGTACGTGGACCGGATCGAGGACAAGGCGAAGTTCGCGTTCGAAGAGGAAGCGAACCGGTACCTCGATCCCGAGGACTTCGACGAGTAGCGCGGGGGCCGACCCTCCGCGCAGGAGGGAACGGCATGAGCGACGTCCTGAACCGCACCGTCAGCGCCTTCAACAACCGCAACTTCGCCGTGGCCGGCAAGCTGGCCGCCGAGGGCCTGGCCGGCGCGCAGGGCCGCGACGAGCTGTTCTGGATGGGCCTGCTCGAGGCCTGCGAGGGCTACCAGCTGCTGGGCCAGAAGCAGATGCTCGAGTCCGAGCGCAAGCTGGTGGCCTCGATGCAGAAGCTGCGCAACTTCGGTTTCCGCTACAAGAACTTCGAGATCACCGTGGCGCTGGCCGGGCTGCGCGCGAGCGTGGAGCGGATCCGGCTCGTGCAGAGCGGCAAGCATCGCGTGTTCGATGTCAGCCTGCATCCGACGTTGCGGATGGCGGCGAAGGCGGATGACTAGGCGGACCGCCCGCCCTGCCCTTGACCATCGCGACGCCGGTGACCCTGGAGGTTGCCGGCGTCACTTCGTTCCCGCGACCGCCAGCACATCCACCCAGACCTGCCAGCCTTCGCGATCGACCGTCGGCAACCCCTCGGCCTGCGGCACGGTCGCCTGGTCGTAGCGGAAACCGCCCCAGCGGCCGACCGGCACGCTGATGCCCCAGCCCTCGGTGTCGCCGTCGATGTCGCCGTACAGCGCCTCGACGTGGCCGCTGCGCAGGTGCAGCACGTTCAGCAGCGACAGCTCCCAGCCCCAGCCTTCCTCGTCGAAGTCGCCGCTGTCGTCGCGCTCGTACTCGTATTCGTCGCCGGTCCAGCGGTAGCCCGGCACGATGGACTGCTGCGTGTACGTGAAGGCCACCAGCGGCGCGATGCCGTCGCGCAGCCACGCCGGCGCGCTCTCCAGCAGGCGCGGCCCGGCCTGCAGCTCGCCGTGCAGGGCCCAGCCGGACAGGTGCATCGTCGGCATGGGATCCACGTCGTCATTGATGAAGTCGATACGGACGATCATCTCGTCCGTGTCGTTCAGCTTCGCGCGTCCGTAGCTGGCCTCGACCAGGAAGCCCAACGCGGCGTCCGCGGCATTCGCGCCTCGCCCCAGCGTGTTGACCGGCGTCACGCGCGCCACCCAGCCCAGGTCGCGGGCCGAGGCCTCGCCGCGGCCGCCGGGCAGGTCCTGGATGATGTTGTCGGCCGCCAGCATGTCCTCGTAGTCCTTCCACACCATGCCGCCTGCCACATCGAACCAGCCGCCGATGTCGGCCACCTTCAGGCGCCGCAGCGCCTCGGCGGCGCTGACGCCCACGCCCCACGCCTGCGATTTCATGTGCGAACTGAAGGTCCCGGTCGGGTTGCCCCCCTCGTCGACACCCTGCTGCGTCCCCATGTCCAGGTACACGTGGTCGATGGGCCCATCGGCGAACAGCAGGCCGACGCCCGGCAGGCCGAACGTCAGCTCCTTCTTGTCGATGGTGATCCCTTCGGCCAGTCCTGTCGCCAGGTCCGAGTGCATGGTGCCGTAGCGCAGCCCGGGTCGGCAGGCGAGCATCGCCGGATTGGCCCAGACGTTCGCGTCGCCGCCCCAGACCGTGGCCACGCCCGTCTCGCCCATGCCGGCGGCGCGGGCCGAGGTGTTGAACTGCAGCGAGATGGCGCCGGCGCCCGGTGCGGCCGCAGCCGGAGACGACATCAGGCAGGCCAGGAGCACAGCGACGGGCAGGGACAGCTTGGACACGATGAACCTCCCATGGGGCATCGCCGCCGGCTTGGGGCGCCGGACGACCCAATTGACATTACGTTTGCAGTCTATCTGGCCCGCCCGGCTCGGGCAAGGCCTTACCGGCCACCGCATCCGGGCGAAAACTGGCGGCCGCCGGCATTTAACCTAGCTTTGGGACCGGCCTTGCTGTCGGACGAACCCACTCCCTTCGGCGGTGACCTCCGTGCTTCCTGCTGCCCATCCCTTGCGCGACATCGCCCTGAAGGTCGAGGCCGGCCAGCGCCTGTCCGAGGCGGACGGGCTGCGCCTGGCCGCCAGCGACGACCTGCCCGCCCTTGGCCTCCTGGCCCACCACGTGCGCGAGCGGATGCACGGCGATGCGGTCTACTACAACGTGAACCGCCACCTGAACCCGACCAACGTCTGCTACGTGGGCTGCGAGCTGTGCGCCTACGCCGACGACCCGAACGCGCCGGGCACGTGGTCGTACTCGCCGGAGCAGTGCGTCGAGCTGGCGCGCAAGGACTATACGCCGGACGTGTCGGAGTTCCACATCGTCGGCGGGCTGCACCCGCGCTGGAAATTCGACGTCTACGTGGAGATCCTGCGCGCGCTGAAGACGGCCTTTCCGACGGTGCACCTGAAGGCGTTCACGATGGTCGAGATCGACTTCCTGGCGAAGCTCGCGAAGAAGTCGGTGCCGGAGACCATCGGGATCCTGCGCGAGGCCGGGCTGGACAGCTGCCCGGGCGGCGGCGCGGAGATCTTCCATCCTGAGGTCCGCGACCTGATCGCCTCGAAGAAGATGAGCTCGGAACGGTGGCTCGAGGTGGCGGGCATCGTCCACGCGCTGGGCCTGAAATCGAACTGCACGATGCTCTTCGGCCACATCGAGGAGCCGCGCCACTGGGTCGACCACCTGGTGCGCCTCAGGGAGCAGCAGGACCGCAGCGGCGGCTTCCAGTGCTTCATCCCGCTTGCCTTCCACCCCAAGGACACGAAGTTCGCGCACCTGCCGGGGCCGGACCTGGCGACGAAGCTGAAGGTGGTCGCGATCAGCCGCCTGATGCTCGACAACATCCCGCACCTGAAGGCCTACTGGGTGATGCTCGGACGCGAGATCGCGCAGGTGGCGCTGCGGTTCGGCGCCAACGACCTCGACGGCACGGTCATCGACGAGCGCGTGACCTTTGCCGCGGGCGGCTCGGCGGGCAAGGGGATGACCGTGGAGGACATCCGCGCGTTCATCCGCGGGGCGGGGCTGCGGCCGGTGCTGCGCGATACCGTTTACAACGAGATCCCGGTAGCGGGTTAGCGGGGCGACCTCTGCGTGTGGTGGCCCTTCCCTGCGGATGGTTGACGGGTCAACGATCGGCGGGAAACGGTCTGCGCGCGCGGACTTGCGCCGGCGCAATTCCGGCCCTCAAGTTCCCCCGCCTGCCCGCCGATCCCCCACCTCATCGCCGGCGGTTTGCCTGCCGCCCGACTACCCCTTATCATGGCGGGACGATGAACGCGCGCGTCCGCATCCTCCTGGCCCTGCTGGGCTGCCTGGTGATCGGGGCCAATGCCCTGGGCGTCGCGCCTGCCCATTGCGACCCGCTGTGCTGCGAATCTCCCTGCGAGAGCGGCCCGCTGGCGCCCGCACCCGACTGCACCTGCTGCGCGGTTCGCACGAACACCGACACCGACCCGCTGCTGCCGACCCTGGCTCCGCCGGCCCCCGCGCCCGCGCTGCTGCCGTTGCCGACCGAGATGCCGGCGGCCACCGCCGACGGGGCGCCCGTCGCCCTTGCCTCCGTGCCCATTGCGCCACCGCTGACGGCGCGATCGTCCATCCTCCGCTTGTGAGCCTCCGCCCACGCCCGTGACGTGACGCCGACCCATGGTGGGCCGGCGCGCGAACCGTCGTGCCGCGGAGGATCAACCCGATGACGACCCCGAGTACGAGGGGCCTGCTCGCCGCCGGCCTGCTCGCGACGACCCTGCTGGCGACCGCCAGGCCGGCGGCTGCCGAGGAGCCCGCGCTCGCGCTGGACGATGCCCTGCATCTGGCGCGCGAGCGCGCACCGCTGGTCATGGCCGCCCGCGCGCAGCGCGATGCCGCTGCCGGCGCCCTCACTGCCGCCCGCGCCTGGGCCCACAATCCCGAGCTGGAGCTGGAATTCACGCGCCGCGAGGCGCCCGACGGCACGTTCCGCGACCGCGGCTGGCGTCTCGACCAGCAGCTCGACCTGCTCGGGCGCGGGTCGCGCATCGGGGCCGCGCGCGCGGACCTGCGGGCGGCCGAGGCGCAGGCGCTGGACGCCGGCGCGCTCGCGGCCGCCGAGGCGGGACGCGCCTGGCTCGCCGCGGCGCATGCGGCCCGTCAGCGCGCGCTGGCCGACGAGGCGCTGGCCGTGCAGGAACGCCTGCGCCGGGTCGCCGCCGCCAGGCACCCGGCCGGCGAGACCGGCGCGCTGGCCGAGGCCGTGGCCACCCTCGCGCTGGCGCGGGCCCGCGCCGCGCAGGCGACCGCGCGCGCCGGTGAACTGGACGCGCGGGCGCAGCTGGCCGCATCGCTGCAATGGGACGGTGCAGGGCTGCCGCGCGTGGCGGGTGATCCCGGGTGGCCGGCGCCTCCGGCGCTGGCGGATGCGCGCGCCGCCGCGCTCGCGCACCCGTCGTTGGTCGCGCTCGAACACGCCGTGCAGGCCGCTGCCGCCCGCCGCGGCGAAGCCGCCGCGCTGGCGTGGCCGCAGGCAGGCTTCTTCGCGGGCGGCGGGCGCGAGGAGGAAGCCGACCTCACGCAGTGGGGCGTCGCGCTCACGCTGCCGGTCTTCGCCCGCGGGCAGGGCGAGCGGCGTCAAGCCTCAGCGCTGCAGCGCCTGGCCGAGGCCGAACTGGCCACCGAGCGCGCCGCGCGCCTGGCGCAGGTGACCGCCGCCTGGCAGCGGCACCACGAGCTGCAGGCCGCGCTCGCAGTCGACGCCGCCGACGTGGACGCGGCGCTGGACGCCGGCGTGCGCCTGGCTGAGGCCGCGTACGCCCTGGGCGAACTGTCGCTCGACGCGACGCTTCTCGCGCAGCGCGAGCAACTGGAAGCGCGTCGCGAACGGGACGAACTGCGACTGGCGGCCGCGCTGGCGGCGCTGGATGTCGCGTACCTGGCGGCGCTGCCGCCGCTGCACGAGGGGGACCGGTGATGAGGACGATGATGATCCTGCTGGCGCTGGCGGCCGCATTGCTGTTCGCCGGCTGCGGCAAGGGCCTCGAGAGCGACGGCGGGCAGACCGCGCGCGCCGAGCATGACGAGCACGATGGCCACGACCACACGGCCGAGTCCGCACCGGCCGCGGAGGCGGTCGACGACCACGCGGGGCACGACCACGGCGACCAGGACGATCATGCTGATCACGCCCACGGCGAGGCGACCGGCGCCGACCTCGACCAACCCGTCGAGGCCCTCTTCGCCGCCGACTGCGAGCACGGCGTCAGGACCCACGCCTGCGACGAGTGCCGCTACGAGGTGGGCGTGGCGAAGGCCCCGCAGGACCTGTTCACCGGCGGCCTGCTGCACACGACGCAGCCGGCCCGCGAGCCGGTGCGCGTGCCGCTGGCGCTGACGGGCGAGGTGAAGTTCGACGACCGCCGCGTGGCCCACCTGTCGCCGCCGGCGGCGGGCGTGGTGCGGCGCGCGCGCGCGGCCGTCGGCGACCGCGTGCGGCGCGGTGACGTGCTGGTCGAGATCGAGAGCGGCGAGGCGGCCGAGGCGGCGGCCGCGCTGCGCGAGGCGCGCGCGCAGCTCGAAACGACGACGCAGGCGCACGAGCGGACGGCAGCGCTCCGCGAGCAGGGCATCGCCTCGCAGAAGGATCTGCTGGCCGCCGCGCAGGATCTGGAGGCCGCGCGCGCCCGCGTCGATGCCGCCGCCGCCCAGGCGGCGCGCCTGGGCGTGACCGCGGACACGAACGTGGGCGCCGCGACCGGGCTGCTGCGGCTGCGCGCGCCGCGGGACGGCGTGGTGCTCTTCCTGCACGCGGTGGCCGGCGAGCCGGCGCACACCGAGGAGGTCATGGCCACCGTCGGCGACGTCGACGTGGTCTGGGCCTGGGCCGACGTCTACGAGCGCGACCTGACCCGCCTCCGCGCCGCCGGACAGGGCGATCTGCCGGCCGAGGTCGCGGTCCGCGCCTGGCCCGGCGTGGCGTTCGCCGGCACCGTCGACTTCGTCAGCCCCGCCATCGACGAGGGCTCGCGCACCGTCAAGCTGCGCGTGACCGTGCCCAACCCCGACGGCCGCCTGCTGGCCGGCATGTTCGCCACCGTGAACGTGCTGCTGCCCGGCGACGAGCACGCGCTGGTGCTGCCGCGTGAAGCCGTGCTCGAGGACGAGGGCCGCAGCTTCGTCTTCACGCACCACGAGGGCGACTATTACGTGCGACGTCCGGTCACCACCGGGCGCTCGTGGGGCGATCGCGTCGAGATCACCGGGGGCCTCATGGGCGGCGAGACCATCGTCGCCGAGGGCGCCTTCCTCCTGAAGTCGGACGTCCTGCGCTCCAAGATGGGCGCGGGCTGCGCGGATTAGGGGAACCACCATGCGAAGCCTGACCTGGTTCCTGCGCAACCGCGTGCTGGTGCTGGCGGCCACCGCGGTGGTCGCCGCCCTCGGCGTCGCGGCGTGGCTGCGGCTGCCCATCGACGCCTTCCCGGATGTCACCGGCACGCAGGTGATGATCCTCTCGCAGTCGCCCGGCCTGGCCGCGGTCGACGTCGAGCAGAGGGTGAGCTACCCGATCGAGCAGGCGATGCGCGGCCTGCCGCGCGTGACCGGCGTGCGCTCGCTGTCGAAGGCCGGGCTGTCGCAGGTGGTCATCACCTTCGAGGACGGCGCCGACACCTACTGGACGCGCCAGGTGGTCTTCGAGCGCCTGGCCGCCGCACGCGAGCAGCTGCCGCCCGGCACCGAGGCCGAGCTGGGCCCGATCAGCACCGGCCTGGGCGAGATCTTCCAGTACACGCTGGAGGGCGAGGGCCTCGACCCGATGGAGCTGCGCTCCATCCAGGACTGGCTGGTGGCGCCGCTGCTGCGCCCGCTGGCCGGCGTCAACGAGGTCAACAGCTTCGGCGGTCAAGTCAAGCAGTACCAGGTGCTGGTGGACCCGGACCGGCTGCTGGCCTACGGGCTGACATCGACCGACGTGGTGGAAGCCATCGAGCGCGGCAATGCCAACGCCGCCGGCGGCGTCATCGTGCGCGGCTGGGAGCAGGTCTACCTGCGCGGGGTGGGCCTCTTGCGCGACATCCCCGACCTCGAGCGCATCGTGCTGGGCGCCAAGGGCGGAGCGCCCATCTACCTGCGCGACGTGGCCGACGTCGTGGTCGGCGCCGAGACCCGCCAGGGCGCGGTCACCCGCGACGGCCAGGGCGAAGTGGTCGCCGGCATGGTCATCATGCTCAAGGGCGAGAATTCGCGCGAGGTGGTCGACCGCGTCAAGAAGGCCGTCCAGGAAATGGGCCCCACCCTGCCCGAGGGCGCCCGGCTGAACGTGTTCTACGACCGCACCTCGCTGATCGAGGCCTGCCTGGACACGGTCATCCACGCCCTGCTGGAGGGCGGGCTGCTGGTCGTGCTGGTCCTCTTCCTGTTCGTGGCCGAGCTGCGCACCGCGCTGATCGTCGTCTTCTCGCTGCCCTTGACCTACCTGGTCACGTTTATCGTGATGGGGCAGGTCGGGCTGACGGCCAACCTGATGAGCCTGGGCGGGCTGGCCTTCTCGGTGGGCATGGTGGTGGACGCCTCGATCGTCGTGGTCGAGAACGTGCGCCGCCACCTGGCGCATGCGGCGCCCGGCGAAGCGGCCCGCGACGTGGTGGCCCGCGCCGTGATCGAGGTGGCCCGGCCGGTGGCGTTCTCCATCGTGATCATCGCCATCACGCTGGTGCCGCTGTTCACGCTGCAGGGCATCGAGGGGCGCATGTTCGCGCCGCTGGCCCTCACCATGCTGATCGCGCTGCTGGTCAGCCTGGGCGTGGCGCTGACGGCGGTGCCGGCGCTGTCGGACCTGCTGCTGCGCGCGAAGCCCGAGCGCGAGTTCGGCTTCGTGCGCCGCTTCCACGCGGGCTACCTGCGGCTGCTGCGGGGCGCGCTGCGGCGGCGGGGACTGTCGCTCGGCTTGAGCATCGCGGTGTTGGCGGGCAGCGCCGCGCTGGTGCCCTTGATGGGTACCGAGTTCATGCCGCCCCTGGACGAGGGCTCCATCGCCATCAACGTGGTGCGCCTGCCCAATGCGTCACTGGAGGGCTCGGTGCAGACGGCCGAGTACCTGGAGAAGCGCCTGCTGGCCTTCCCCGAGGTGGCCACGGTGGTCAGCAAGACCGGCCGCGCGGAGATCAGCGAGGACCCGATGGGCCCCGAGCAGACCGACGTCTTCATCATGCTCAAACCGCGCGGCACGTTTGAGCGCGGGCGATCGAAGACGGAGCTGGTCGACGCCATCGCCGCCGACCTGGCCCAGGTGCCGGGGCTGCGCTACTCGTTCTCGCAGCCGATCGCGCTCAGGGTCAACGAGCTGATCTCGGGTGTGAAGAGCGACCTGGCCGTCAAGATCTTCGGGACCGACCTGGAGCTGCTCAAGGATGTGGCCGATCGCGCCGCCGCGGCGATGGGCGCAGTGCCCGGCGCCGCCGACATCAAGGTCGAGCAGGTGGCCGGCATGGCGCAGCTGGACGCGGTGATCGACCGCGAACAGGCCGCGCGCCACGGCATCGACGTGGGCCTGATCAACGACACCATCGAGACGGCGTCGGCAGGCCGGCTGGCCACGACGCTGATCGAGGAGGACCGGCGCATCGCGGTGGTGGTCCGCTTCCCGGAGGCCGCGCGCCGCGACGTGGCCGAGCTGGAGAGGTTGCTGGTGCCGGCGCCCGGCGGCGAGCGCGTGCCGCTGGGCCAGCTCGCGCGGTTCGAGATGGTCGAAGCCCCCGCGCAGGTCACGCGCGAGAACGGCATGCGCCGCGTCGTCGTCGAGGCCAACGTGCGCGGCCGCGACCTGGGCGGCTTCGTGCGGGACGTGCGCGCGGCCGTGGATCCGCTGGCCCGCGAGCTGCCGCCAGGCTACCGCCTGGAGTACGGCGGCCAGTTCGAGAACCAGCAGCGCGCGATGCGGCAGCTGGGCATCGTCGTGCCGATGGCGCTGCTGCTGATCATGATCCTGCTGCACCTGGCGCTGGGCAGCTTCCGCCACGCCTTCCTGGTGCTGCTGAACCTGCCGTTCGCGCTCGTGGGCGGCGTGATCGCCGTGGTTGCGTACGGCATGCCGCTGTCGGTGAGCGCGGCGGTGGCGTTCATCGTGCTGCTGGGCATCGCCGTGCAGAACGCGGTCGTGCTGGTGGCGTTCTTCCGCCAGCTGCGCGAGGCCGGCTGCCCGCTGGAGGAGACCATCACCCGCGGCTGCGACCTGCGCTTCCGCCCGCTGCTGATGACCGCGCTGACCAGCTTCATCGGCCACGCGCCGATGCTGGTGGCGACCGGCGCCGGCGCGGACATCCAGAAGCCGCTGGCGGTGGTGGTGATGGGCGGTCTGATCACGTCCACGCTGCTGACGCTGGTGGTGATGCCGGTGGTGTATGGGTGGGTTGAGGGAGGGCGCTCCCGGAAGGTCATCTGACCGCCCGCGCGCGATCCTGAACGCACTCGTCTGTTTGGGCATCGAGCAGGCAAGGGCGTCGTGTCCAGGCGCTTCGGACATTGCGAAATTGGCGCTTCCTTTCCATCACACGCCGATGAAGGCGGAAGACAGCGGGCTTCCGCCTTCTTCCGTATGGTCCAGGTACGCCCACCCGGGGTCCCCTGCTCCGGTTCCGTCAGTCGCACGAGGAACCACCAGCGGTCCATTCCAAGGGGAGGGATGACATGCAGACCACTCACCGCACATCGACAGCGCTCGCCGTCGCCGCAGTACTGGGGGCGGCCATGCCCGCCCCGGGCGCCACCACGATCGCATTCGTACCGGAAATCGTCGACGCGTCGCATTCGGGCGACTGCAAGGCGCTCGCCGACCTCGACGGGGACGGGTTCGACGACGCCGTCGTCGGCGGCAATGTCCTGAGGTGGTATGCGGCGCCCGACTGGGTCCCCCATGACGTGGCCAGCGCCACCAGCCAGTTCACGACGGACATGGAGGCGGGAGACCTCGACCGGGACGGCGACATCGACCTGGTCGTCCCCGACGGGACGGCCGGCATCTACTGGTTCGAGAACCGGAACGGCGGCCAGGCCTGGACCCGGCGCGGCATCGGCGCCACCGCCGGCCAGTACTGCCACGACGTCGCGATCGGCGATATCGACCTCGACGGCAACGTCGACGTCGTCGGCCGCCCCCTGAACGGCAACCTGCATATCTTCCGCCGGGAGGCGAACGGCAGCTGGACCGCCGCTTCGCGAACCACGACCGGCGGTGAGGGTCTCGCACTGGCGGATCTGGACCGCGACGGGAGGCTGGACATCGTGGTCAATGGCCAGTGGCACGAGGCACCGGACGGCAGCATCGTCACCGGTTCCTGGCCGGTCCACGTCTACGACCAGTCGCGGCTCGACACACAGACCAAGATCGCGGTCGCCGACCTGAACGGGGACGGGCGCGCCGACATCGTGCTGACCCCGTCCGAAGCCACCGGCGCAATCGCCTGGTATGCCGCGCCGTTGAATCCGGTCTCCGGCAGCTGGGCTCGGCAGGTCCTGGTCTCGTCGGCGAATCGCTACCACAGCCTCCAGATCGCTGACCTCGATGGCGATGGCTGGCGCGACATCGTGACGGCCCAGATGCACACCGCCGGGCCGTCCGCTGTGGTGGAGGCGTTCCTGAACCCGCGCGGCGGTGGAGCCTGGGAACGCGTACTCATCGAACAGGCGTCCTCGCACAACCTCGCGGTGGGCGACATCGATGCCGATACGTACCCGGACCTTCTGGGCTGCAACTACATCGACTATCCACCGGTGAAGGTATGGATGAACCTCGGGCCCGCGCTGTCGAGCCTGGACGATTCCGCCCCGCAGCCGCTGCTGGCGATGGCGGCGGCCCCCAACCCGTTCAACGCACGTATCAACCTCACGCTCGGCGGCACCGGAAGGGCGGTGGAACTGTCCGTCCGCAGCCTCGACGGACGGCTCGTCAGGGTGCTGCGTGAGGCCGCACCGCTCGACGGCGAGGAAACGACGACCTGGGACGGGCGCGACGGACGCGGCCGACGGCTGCCGGCGGGTGTCTACCTGGCGGTGGCGATCATGGACGGGCAGCGCGCGTCGCGGAAGATCGTGCTGGTGCCGTGACTGCGGGGCCGTCGGGGGCGCGCGGCGGGAACAACGCCGGCGTTCGTGACTGCATTATTGCGCTCGAGTAAGTTGTGCCGGCGCAATAGTCGCGATACCGTGACTGTTTGCGCCGGCGCGCACAGGAGTTACCGACTTCGCCGCCCGTGATGTAATTCATACTTGACATAAATGTCCGCCATACTATACATTATTCCCATGAACAAGCCCCGACTCCTGAACCGCCTGCGAGACCGCCGCAAGGCCGCCGGCGGCCTGACCCAGCAGGAGCTGGCCGAACGGGCCGGCGTGACGCGACAGTCCATCATCTCCATCGAGGGCGGCAAGTACCGCCCCAGCGTCGAGCTGGCGCTGCTGCTGGCGCGGGCACTGGGCTGCACGGTCGACGATCTCTTCCACCTCGACCATGACGGAGATGAACCATGACGATGCTCTCGGTACTCGTGCTGGCGGTGGGCTACTGCGCGATGAGGATCGGCCCGCTATGGCTCGCCGCGGCGGTGGGTGGCGCGTTCATGTTGGCGTACCTGCTGCACGACTTGGGCATCTTGGCCTGGAGGGATGACTTCCAGCGCGAGGTCGCCATGCGGGCGGGTGTCCACGCCTTGATTGCCGTCGGCCTGGTCAGTGCCTTCCTGCTGGCGACCTATGGCGCCGGGGAAAACCTGAGCCGTGATCCCGACCTCGCGGATCGCGCGATCCCGACCGCCGCCCTGATCCTCCGGGTCGCGATCATCGCCTGGGGCATGAGTTGGCTCCTGCAGTACTGGGGCGGGCGCACCGGCGCGGTCCGGATCCTCTGGATTCTCCTCGGCGGCAGCTTCCTCGACACCATCGCCTCCGCCGTCCGTTCCCAGCCGACCGACCCTATGGGCCTATCGACCCTTGCCAGGTTCAGCTGGTACCCGCTCGGGATCCTGGCCCTGCTCGGATGCCGGCGCTGGCCGCGGATCGGCGGAGCCGTGCTGGGAGTCTTCGTGGTGGGCGCCTCCTGGGTCCTGGCGCGCGGCATGGCCGGCGTCGGGCTTCTCGAGGACTCGTTCATGCAATTGTATGTTGTCGAGAAGGCGGTGCTGCTGTGGGTGCCGGCCATGACCTTGGTTTCGGCGCGGCGGCCCCTTGAGGAGTGACCCAGGGCAGAGGCGCAGGGCAATATGGGCATTTCGTTGCGAATTTTGACCACTTGCCACTTGCGCCGGCGCAGCAACACCCCCCACGCCGCAACCGCGGGCGCCACCGCACATCCGCCCCG
>JAYRFB010000136.1:0-6995 GCA_041908585.1 Candidatus Krumholzibacteriia bacterium | reverse complement strand
GGGGCGCTGGCGGCACAGCAGCATCGCGTGGTCTGGGACGGGGTGGGTGACGACGGCCGGCAGCTGCCGAGCGGGACCTACCTGTACAGGCTGGACACGGGGCTGCAGGTGCAGACGCGGAGGATGTTGCTGTTGAAGTAGGCGCGCGGCGCGCGCAGCCGCACCGCAGGCAGAAGGAGGGCCCCGGTCGGTGACGGCCGGGGCCCTGTCCGTCGAGAGGTTCGCCGGCGGAACTTATCCCACGGCATACCCCTCCGCCGCGATCACCCTTTCGGCGATCCGGTCATGCAGTTGCGCCCGGTTCAGCGCGTCGTGCTTGCCCAGCCGGCGCAGCCCGGCCAGCATCACGCGCAGCTCGTCGCCCTCGCAGCAGGCGCCCAGCACGTTGCGCGCCAGCGTCGAGACGCGCTCCATCGCGTCGTGCGTGTACAGGCGCACCATGTCGGCCATGGGCTCGGCGGCGGGCTGGCCGTCGCGGCCGGCCTTCTTGAGCGCCCGCAGCAGCCCGCTCTCGCAGGCGTAGGTCTCGATCATGATGTCCGCCACGTCCGCCAGCACGCCCTGCTGGTCCTTCAGCGCCATCCCGAACTTCTGCGCCGCCAGGCCCAGGGTGGCCAGCACGACCTTCTTCATCGCGGCCACCTGCTGCGCCTCGGGCTCCAGGAAGCCCGGCTCGTGCGGGTCGACGAACGAGGGCATGCCCGTCAGCTCGTCGGCCACGGCCTTGGCCGCCCCGAAGAAGCCAAGCTCGCCCTTGAGCGCCTTCTTCATGACCATGCCGGGCACCAGCATGCGGTTGATCTCGTTGGTGCCCTCGAAAATGCGGTTGATGCGCTCGTCGCGGTAGAACCGCTCCAGCGGGTACTCGCTGCAGTAGCCGTAGCCACCCAGCATCTGCACGCCCTCCTCGGCGGCGTGGGCCAGGGCCTCCGAGGCGAAGACCTTGATCATCGAGCACTCGATCGAGAACTCCTCGACCATGCCGACGCCCTGCAGCTCGTAGTCGGGCGCCGCCTTGTCGCGCTTGGAGAGCGCCGCGTCCATCAGGCCCGCGGTGCGGTAGACCATCGACTCGGCCACGAAGACATGCGCAGTCACGTCGGCGATCTTGCGGCGGATCAGGCCGAAACTGCACAGCGGCTGCCCGAACTGGTGGCGCTGCTTCGTGTACGGCACCGCGTGCTTCAGCGTCATCTTGGCGCCGCCCATGGTGCTCGCACCCAGCTTGAAGCGGCCCACGTTCAGGATGTTGAAGGCGATGTGATGGCCCTTGCCGACCTGTCCGAGCACGTTGCCAACCGGCACCTTGACATCCTCGAGGATGATGGGGCAGGTGCTCGAACCCTTGATGCCCATCTTGTGCTCCTCGGGGCCGATGGTCACCCCGGGCGCCTTCAGGTCGACGATGAACGCGGTGAACTTCTCGCCGTCGATCTTGGCGAAGACGATGCAGATGTCGGCGTAGCCGGCGTTGGTGATGAACTGCTTGGCGCCGTTCAGCACGTAGTGCTGCCCGTCGGGCGTCAGCACAGCGGTGGTGGCCGCCGCCAGCGCGTCCGAGCCGCTGCCCGTCTCGGTCAGCGCGTAGCAGCTGAGCACCTCGCCGGTGGCCAGTTTCGGCAGCCAGAACTCCTTCTGCTCCGGCGTGCCGTAGTAGACGATGGGCAGCGTGCCGATGCCCGCCTGCGCGCCGTGCGTGACGGCGAAGCTGCCGCCCCAGGCCACGCCCTCGGACACCAGCATGATCGTGGCCTTGTCGGCGCCCAGCCCGCCGTACGCCTCGGGGATGTCGGCCATGAGCAGGCCCATGGGCCCGGCGGCCTTGAGCAGGTCGCGGCCGAGCATCGTGTTGCCCTTCAGCTCGAACTCCTCGCGCACGGGCGCGATGTGGCGCTCGACGAAGTCGGCCACCGTGGCGGCGATCATGCGCTGGTTCTCGTCGAAGTCCTCGGGCGTGAAGCATTCGGCCGGCGCCGTCTCGCGCAGGAGGAACTCGCCGCCCGTGGGGTAGGTCCTGGTCGCCATCGTGTGCGCTCCTTGCGCGGCGCCGCCGGGCGGGCCGCCGTTCGTGCCCGGTTCAGACAGCCTCGAAGATCCCGGCCGCGCCCATGCCCGTGCCGATGCACATCGTCACCAACGCGTAGCGCCCGCCGCGGCGGCGCAGCTCGTGCAGCGCCGTGGCCAGCAGCTTGGCGCCGGTGCAGCCGAGCGGATGGCCCAGCGCGATGGCGCCGCCGTTGGGGTTCAGGCGCGGGTCGTCCGGCCGCAAGCCCAGCGCCCGGCAGACGGCCAGGCTCTGCGCGGCGAAGGCCTCGTTCAGCTCGATCACGTCCATCTGCTCCAGCTTCAGGCCCGCCTGCGCCAGCGCGCGCGGCACGGCCTCGACCGGGCCGATGCCCATGATCTCGGGCGCCACGCCGGCCACCGCGTAGGACACGAAGCGGGCCAGCGGCTGCGCGTCGATCGAGTCGGCGAACGCCCGCGTTCCCAGCAGCGCGGCCGCGGCGCCGTCGCTCATCTGGCTGGCGTTGCCGGCGGTCACGGTGCCGTCGACCTTGAAGGCCGGCTTCAGCCTGGCCAGCGCCACGACGGTGGTGTCGGCGCGGGGGCCCTCGTCGACCTTGAACTCGACCAGCTGCTGCGAGGGACGACCCTTGGCGTCGCGGGCCGGCAGCGCCGCCAGCACCGGCACGATCTCGTCGGCGAAGCGGCCGCCGGTGATGGCGGCGACGGCCTTGGCGTGGCTGGCACAGGCGAACTCGTCCTGCTCGGCGCGCGAGATGCCGTCCCGGGCCACGAGATTCTCGGCCGTCAGGCCCATGTTCGTCAGGTACTCGGGGTGTTCGCTCGCCATGGCCGGGCTCGGCAGGTAGCGCAGGCCGCCCATCGGCACCATGGTCATCGTCTCGACGCCGCCCGCGACGGCGGCCTCGCACTGCCCGCTTGCGACCTTGAGCGCCGCGTAGTTGACCGTCTCGAGGCCCGACGAACAGAAGCGGTTGACGGTCATGCCCGGCACCGTCACCGGCAGCCCCGCCATCAGCGCGATGTTGCGGCCGACGTTCATGCCCTGCTCGCCCTCGGGCATGGCGCAGCCCATGATCACGTCGCCCAGGCGCGATGGGTCCAGGCCGGCGTGGTCGGCCACCAGCTGCCGGACCACGGCGGCGCCGAGGTCGTCCGGGCGCGTGTGGCGCAGCGTTCCCTTGAGGGCGCGGCCGACCGCGGTGCGGCGGGCGGAGATGACGAGGACTTCCTGCATCGCGTGTTCCTCCAGGTTCCGCAGCGGTCGCCGGTCGTGTGGCGGCGTCCGGCTGCACAGCGGTCTCTAGTTGCGCAGCGGCTTGCCGGTCTTGAGCAGGCTCTCCATGCGCGCGAGCGTCTTCGGCTCGCCGATCAGGCGCATGAATCCCTCGCGCTCGAGCGCGAGCATCTCCTGCTCGGTGATCGTGGACCCCGGTGGCACGGGGCCGCCGCTGAGGATGTTCGCCAGCACCAGCCCCAGCTTGCGGTCGTGGGCCGTCGCGAAGCCGGCCTGCTCCATGTTGTAGAGGACGCTCTCGGCCAGCGCGATGCCGGCGGTGCCCATGACGGGGATCGCCGTGCGCTCGACCGGCGGCTCGAAGCCGCTGCGCGCCATCGCCAGCGCGAGCTCCTTGGCGTCGGCCGCGACGTGGTCGCGGTGCATGGACCAGGTGTCGCCGGGCCGCAGGAAGCCCAGCTCGCGGGCCTCCTCGGCGCTGGTGGCGACCTTGGCGGTGCCGATGGTCTCGAAGGTGCGCCGGAAGGCCGGCTGGAGGTCGCGCGGGTCGGTCTGCAGGGCCAGGTTGCGCAGGTACAGGCGCAGGCAGCCGCCGCCGGCGGGGATCACGCCGGCGCCCAGCTCGACCAGGCCGATGTAGGACTCGGCGGCCGCGCGCACGGCGTTGCCGCCCATCGTGATCTCGCAGCCGCCGCCCAGGGCCAGACCGGCCGGCGCCGTGACCACCGGCACGCCGCAGTGCTCCAGGCGCCCGCAGGCGGACTGGAAGGCGCGCACGATCAGGTCGATGTCCTCCCAGTTGCCCTCGGCGGCCTCCATCATCAGCATCATGAGGTTGGCGCCGGCGCAGAAGTTCTCCGCCGGGTTCGCGACGACCAGTGCCTGCCAGTTCTTCTCGGCCTCGCTGCAGGCGGTCATGATCATGCCAAGGTGGTCCTGGCCGATCGCGTTCATCTTGGAGTGGAACTCGAGGCAGAGGACGCCGTCACCCAGGTCCAGCAGGCTGGCGCCGGGATTGCGGCGGACCTCGCGGCCGGCGCGGCGCAGCACCTCGAAATCGAAGGCGCGCGCGTCGCCGGGCACCGGCAGGAAGCGGCCGGGTTCGCCGGAGGGGCTGCAGCGCACGCCGTCGCACTCGCGGTACAGCGACTCGGCGCCGCTGTCGTAGAGGGCCTCGACCCACGCGGGCAGCGGCAGGCCATCGGCGCGCATCCGCTCGGTCACGGCGCGGAAGCCGAGGGCGTCCCAGGTCTCGAACGGGCCCAGCTTCCAGTTGAAGCCCCAGCAGACGGCCTGGTCGACCTGCGCGGCGCTGTCACAGATCTCGCCCACCCGCATCGCGCTGTAGGAGAAGCTGGCGGCCAGCATGCGCCAGATCGCCTGGCCGGCCCGGCCGGTGCCGAACGCGAGCTGGCGCAGTCGCGCCGGGAGGTCCTCGACCGACCTGGCGGCCTCGATCTCCGGGAACTTCGCCTTGGCCTGGTCGCGGTATTCCAGCGTAGCCAGGTCCAGGGCCAGCAGCTTCTTCTGCGGCTCCTTGAGCATCCGGAAGAAGCCGCCGCCGGTCTTGCGGCCCAGCAGGCCGCGCTCGACCATCGTCCGCAGGAACGCAGGCGCCTTGAAGAGCTCGCGCGCCTCGTCGCCCGGGACCAGCGGGTAGAGGTTGTCCGCCACGTGCAGGAACGTGTCGAGCCCGACGAGGTCCGCCAGCTGGAAGGTGGCCGTCTTGGGCCGCCCGACCGCCGGGCCGGTCAGCGCATCGACCTCCTCGATCGACAGCCCCATGTCCTGCATCACCGCGAACGTGGCCATCATCGCGTGCACGCCGACGCGATTGGCGATGAAGTTCGGCGTGTCGCGGGCGATGACCACGCCCTTGCCCAGGCGATCGCGGGCGAAGGCGCAGACGTCGTCCAGCACCGCCGCGTCGGTGTCGGCGGTGGGGATGACCTCGAACAGCTTCATGTAGCGCGGCGGGTTGAAGAAGTGCGTGCCCAGGAAACGCGTGCGCAGGGCCAGGGGCAGCACTTCCGCCATCGCCGCCAGCGACAGGCCCGAGGTGTTGCTCGTCAGGAGCGCGTCGTCGCGCACGTGCGGGGCCACCGCCGAGAGGACCTTCAGCTTGATCGGCAGGTCCTCCTTCACGACCTCGATCACCCAGTCGGCCTCGCGCACCCTCGGCAGGTCGTCCTCGAGGTTGCCGGTCGTGATGAGCGCGGCGCGCGCGGCGCTGAACAGGGGGGATGGGCGGCTCTTCGCCATGGCGGCCACGGCCTCGGCGGCGATCCGGCCGCGGACCTTCGGATGGTCGAGGCTCAGGCCTGCGGCCCGTTCGGCGTCGTTGAGTTCGCGGGGGGCGATGTCCAGCACCAGCGACCGCACGCCGGCGTTCGCGAAGTGGGCCGCGATGGCGCTGCCCATGACTCCCGAGCCGAGGACGGCGACCGAACGGATCTGCCTGCGCATGGTCCAAGCCTTTCCGGCGCCGGCCAGGGGCCGGGTGCCACGGGGCATTAATGAATGATCATTCAGTCAAAGCTGACTGTACCAGTCGGGAACCCGCCTGTCAACCGCTGGTCGCGGCCGCTTTCGCTTGGCGCGTTGCGAAGGGAATGCTACGATCATGACGCCGGGCGCCAGGCGCGCCCGCGCGACCGAAGCCGCCTCGTCGCAACTGAATGGACGTTCAGCCACCATGCCCCGCCCTGCCACCGGTCGCAAGAAGGAAGCCATCCTCGATGCCGCCACCGTCGAGATCGCCGCGCACGGCTACCACGGCACGACCGTGGCGATGATCGCGCGCCGCGCCGGCGTCGCGGACGGCACGATCTACCTCTACTTCGAGAACAAGGAGCAGATCCTCGTCTCGCTCTTCGAGCGGGCGATGGACCGCTTCACGGCGCAGGGCGCGCGCGAGCTCTCGGGGCTGCCCGGGCCGCGCGAGCGACTGGCGCGCATCGTCGAACTGCACCTCGAGTTGGTCGGCGCCGATCGCGACCTGGCGATCATCACGCAGGTCGAGCTGCGCCACAGCCTGCACTTCCTCGACCAGCTCTCCCGCGACCGCGTGGGGGGATACCTGCAGGCGATCGCCGCGGTGATCGTCGAGGGCCAGCAGGCCGGGCTCTGGCGCCGGGATCTCGACGCCGTCTTCCTGGCCAAGGCCGTCTTCGGGGTGCTGGACGAGATGGCCACCGACTGGGTCCTCTCGCGTCGGAACACGCGGCTTCAGGCCCGGGCAGAGTCGGTGTTCGCTTTCGTCGCCGCCTCGCTGCGCCCGGGAGCCTGACTGTTGTGCCGTCGAAATTGTGTCCGCCCGCGATAGGTGCCCGCGCAGGCGGCACCACCCGACCTTCTACACCGCGTACTTCAGCTCATGCGCCCGCTGCCGAGCCAGCGCCCGAGTCCGCACCCGCCCCCAGTAGTACTCCTGCCACCGCGCCGGCAACGCCGTACGAGTCACGAACATCCGCCGCTCCAGTACGTCACTGACCTCAAGCCTCCGATCCAGCATCCCCCGTGCCTGAGCCGGCGTCGGGCTACCCCGAGCCTTCTCACGCCGACCCTTCAGGTAGTTCCGCCACACCACGAACACCGCCAGCCGTTCGGCGCTCGACTGCCGGCGCTTCGACCAAGCGATCGTCTCCCGCTTGTGGTTCGCGCTGCTGTGCCGAAGCAGCAGGTCCGCCAGATTGATCGGAAACAGCCGGTTGTGCGCGTCACGACGCTCACG
>JAYRFB010000135.1:0-13485 GCA_041908585.1 Candidatus Krumholzibacteriia bacterium | reverse complement strand
GGCGCCGGCCCGCCGGCGGGCATGTCGCTGACGGCGCCCCCCGGCGGCGGGCCGGGGGGGGTTTGTGCAAGCTCCGCCCCCCGGCGGCGACGGCCGCGGCCGCTCTCGTGAAGCCAGCCGCCTGTTGAAGCCAGCCGCCTGTTGAAGCCAGCCGCCTGGGCGCGGCGCCGCCCGCCTCAGCCCCTGGCCTGCCCCAGCATGCCGCCGAGTTCCTCCATCCGGGCGGCCCAGTCCTCGGCGAACGTGATCACGCCCTGCGCAAGGGATTCGGCGTCGAGGCCGGCGCTCTCGCACACGTCCTCGGGCGAGCCGCCCGGGCGCCACTGGTCGTCCCAGTCGCTGGTCATGGCGTAGCGTTCGGCCAGCGGGTTGAAGGTCCAGTCGTACATCGTGCGGCGCGCGCGGTTGGTGATGTAGGTGCTGTTGAGGCGGTCGCCCGGTGAGAGCACGGCGTCGCGGTAGGCTTCGTCCTGCAGGGCGAACAGCTGCGGGCTGGGCACCGCCACGAACTTCACGTTCACGCCGGCCGCGTCGATCGCCGGCAACGCCTCGATGAGGTTGGCCGTGCTCATCGTGCCCTGCACCATCACCACGCCCTGGCGCGGCAGGCCGGGCTTCCAGTCGCGCAGCACATAGGCGCCGCGCGCGGCATCGAAATGGGAGCCGAGGCCGAGCCTGGCGCGGTCGGGGATCGTCACCGGGGGCCTTGTCAGGTGCAGTGCCACGATGGGGCGGCCCGTGCGCAGCGCGGCGGCCAGCAGCACCGGCACTTCGTTGTATTCCCAGGGGTGGATGTCGACGACATGGCCGTCCGGAAATAGCTGCGTGGCGGCGGGGCTGAAGATGCCGAAGTGGGTCCGGCTGTCCTCGCCGGTCTCCGGGCCGCTGTGGCCGGCCACCCAGATCACGGTGCCGACCTTCAGCTCGCAGTCCTGCGCCAGCTGGCTGTAGAGGCGCATGGCGCCGTACTTCAGGTAGCTGAACGCGGCGTAGGTGCTGCAGGCCGTGAAGAAGCCGTTGAACGACTGCTCGGGATCGCGCGACAGGTTCACCGAGGCGGCGCCGACCATGATGCCGGCGTTCGCGAACTCGGTGATGCCCTGCGGCATCAGCACGCCGTCGGGATTCGCCTCGCGGTGATACCAGCCCAGGGCTGGTCCGCCGTCGAACGACTCGGCGAAGCCGGCGATGCTGGTCGAGCCGGCCAGGTCGGCCGAGCAGGCCAGGAACAGCGGGCGGCCGTACTTCTGCTGGCAGTAGCCGTTGATCCAGCCGCCCCAGGCGGACAGGCCGGCGCGGTTGGGCTGCTTGTCGCCCGGCTTGGCCCACAGTGATGCGGGGTAGGCGGAAGCGTCGAGCAGCGCGGGATCGTCCAGCGGGTTCCGCTCTTCCGGCAGGCGGAAGCCGGGGATGTCGTCCGGCACGCTGTCGCCGATCTCGACCAGGCGGTCGGCCACGTAGCGCACCAGTTCCTCGTCGCGGCGCAGCACGTCCAGCGCGGTATTGAGGTTGGCGGCGAACTGCTCGCGACGGGCTTCGGCGTCGGCCGGGGCGGGCTCGCCGCGGCCGTGCCACTGCGTCCCGTAGCGGTCGCTGAAGTCCTGGCGGCACTGCCAGAACTTGTCGTCGTTCAGCTTATGCGGCGAGCCGTGCGCCGACGCGTCGAACTTGTGGTAGCCGCGGCCCTTGCGGGTGCGGCCGAAGACCATGCGGGGACGCAGTGGCGTGCCGGGACCGTGCGCGGCGGCCAGCAGGGCGCGCGTGACCTGCTCCCAGTCGCTGCCGTCGGTCGCCTCGTGCACGTCCCAGCCGTAGGGGGCGAACCAGTCGCGCGGCGTGCCGTGCACCATCGAGCTGTAGGCATTGGGGTCGATGCCGAAGTCGTTCCAGTCCAGGATCATGCACAGGTTGTCCAGGCCCAGGCCGTAGGCCGAGTTCTTGGCCTCGTGCCAGCAGCCGGCGGTGTGCCCGCCCTCGCCCTCGATGCCCCACACGCGCACGCCCTGCGCGCGGGCGCAGCGCAGCGCCAGGGCCTCGCCGACGGCCGCCGGCGCCCCGTGCCCGCTCGGGCCGGTGTTGAACTTCACGAAGAGGTTCTTGCCCTCCATCTCGGCGTGGCCGGGCAGCCCGCCGACATCGCGGAAGCCCAGCAGGTCCTCCCAGGTGAGCATGCGCTCGGCGCCGCCCTTGACCAGGTACTTCGCGTCGCCTGTCTTCGCGTACATCAGGCGCAGGGCCTCGTTGAACACGGCCAGCGTTCCGTAGACCAGCGGCACCGTGTGCCCGGCGACCAGGACGAAGCGGTCGCCGAAGCGCTTGCCCGGATCGCGGATGTCCCAGCGCATGGCGCCCGAGAGCAGCAGGCTCAGGAAGTAGTGCGCCTTGGAGCGGCTGCCGCCGGGGTGGCCGCTCTGGCGGTAGTTCAGCATGAGGTCGATCTGCTGGTCGACGATGTCCTTGAGGATCTCCCAGCGGGCGAAGTTCGGCTTCTGGGCCTCGAACAGGCGCTCGGCAGCGGACACGGGGCGCTCCTTCGGCAGGGGGCGGCAGCAGTCCCGGCGGAGCCGGGACCGGAGGGCGGTCGACAGGTGCGAAAATGGGCCACCGGGAGGCGCGATTCAAGGAGGAAGAAGGCGGCGTTCCGCGCCCGGCTCAGCGCTCGAAATCGACCTGCCGGACACGGCTCCAGGGCACATGTTCAGGCTTGTCGCTGCCCGGCGCGAAGACCAGCAGGCCGCCGTGCCCCCGGCCGGTGTCCTGGTCGCCTGACAGGGCCAGGCGCCGGCCGTCGGCCAGGACCACGTCGACCTTCTCGGGCCCGGCCGGCGCGATCGAGGCCACGAGCCCGAAGGGGATCTGGTAGCCGCACGATTCCTGTTCGCCGTGCAGCAGGTCGGTGGTCCAGGCCTCGTCCAGGTCGTAGACCAGGCGCCCGTGCAGCGCGCGGCCGTCGGCGGTCCGGACCGTCCCCTGCAGCGCGGCGGGAGCCGGAAACTCGTCGTAGCCCGGGGTGGTCGCGGGGGCGGTGTGGACATCGGCGCTGGCGAACCGGTCCCACGGCACCACGACCCTGCCCAGCCCCGGCACCAGTACCGCGATGCCGCGGTGGCCCTTGCCGACGTCGTTGCTGCCGCTCAGCTGCAGCACGCGGCCGTCGTCCAGGGTGACGTCGGTGCCGCCGCGGCGGTTGCGGGCCAGCCGCCGGACCTGACCGACCGCCACGTCCTCCTGGTCGCTGTCGATGGTGTCCAGGCTGGTGCACTCGGAGAGGTCCCACTGCAGCGCGCCGGTGAAGGTGCCGCCCCGGAAGGTCACGGTCCCGGCCAGGCGCCCGGCATACGGAGTGGCGGCGACGGGAGCGGCGCTGAAGCGGATGGCGCGGACCTCGTCCCAGTCGAGTTCGCGCGGCGCGGCGCCCGCGGCGTACAGCACAAGGTCCGCGTCCAGGTCGCGGGACGGATTGCCGATCGGCACTTCCCGGCCGTCGCGCAGGACCGCGATCGTGGGCTGGTCCCCGTCGGGGTCCATCCGCAGGGCGGCCAGGTCGCCGTAGCGGCAGACGAAGGCGCGGGAGAACTGGATGTCCTGGTCGCTGTTGTGCATCGCGTAGGCCAGGCGGCCCAGGAGGCCGCGCGAGGCGAACTCGCGGTCCCGCTCCTCGCGGCGCAGGGCGTCCTGGTCGGCGTACTCGAACCATGGCAGCTCGCGCTGGCGGGCGCTGAAGGTGTCGTCCCAGAAGGCGTCCTCGTCCTTCCAGCGAAGGAAGCCGGCCACCGCGGTGCCGTCGTCGAGCTGCAGCTCGGCGTGGATGAGGCCGGCGCCGGGGGCGGGCGCCGCGGCCGCGACGACCGCCACGGCCTGCAGGGCCAGGACAAGGCCGGCGAGGGCGGCAGGGCGAAGGAGGAAGGGCACGCATCCACCTCGGGTCGGGGTCCATCGGCGCAAGACGCAGGATGGTGGCCGGAGGTTGCAGAGCCCGGCTCAGCCGGGCAATCGCCCCAGGTGATGCATCTGCAGGACGGCCGCGGCAGCCCGCGCGTCCTCGACGGCCCGGTGGGCGGTGAAGCGGTCGCCGAGGCCCATCTGCTCAAGGACCGAGGCCAGGTTCTGCCCGGACGTCTTGAGGTTCCGCTCGGCCAGCCAGGCGATGGCCACGGCCCTCAGGTCGAAGGCGCCGCCGACGATGTGCGACCGGAAGTCCAGCCCATGACGGTCGCATTCGCGCCGCAGCAGCGGGATGTCGTAGTAGGCGCCGAAGGCGGCGATGATCGCCTTGTTGCGGGGGCCGTACCAGTCCAGGAAGCGGCGCCCCACGGCGGCGAAGGTCTCGCAGCGCGACACCATGTCCGGCGTGATGCCGGTGATCTCCGTGATGAAGGGGACGATCGGGTAGTCGACCGGCTGCACCAGCTCGCTGAACGTGCCGGTCACCTCCAGCGATCGGCGATCCAGGCGCACGGCGCCGATCTCGATGATGCTGCTGCGCTCGACGCTGTTGTTGCCCTGGTCCTCCGCGGGGCAGGACGCCTCCAGGTCGATGACCACGATGTCGGTGCTGTAGCGCACGTCCGCTCAGGCCACGGGCAGGGACAGGCCCCGCTCGTCGGCCTCGAAGAGGCGGATGCCCTCCGGCCGCAGGTTCAGGCCGAGCGGACGGTCGACCGCCGCGGCTGCCTGGCCGGGGCAGCGCACGACCACGGCACCGCCGCCGAAGGCCACGTGCACCATCGTCTCGTTGCCGAGGGACTCGACGACCTGCACGGGAGCCGTCAACGCCGCCGGCGCGCCGGCCGGTGCCAGGTCCAGGTGCTCGGGGCGGATGCCCAGCACCGCGGGACGGCCCACCACGGCGGCCGCGGGGCGGAAGGCGCCGGGCATGGCGACCGTCTCGCCGCCCTCGGTGACGAAGCGCAGGCCGTCCTGCTGCTCGAGGCGCCCCCGCAGGAAGTTCATCGCCGGCGAGCCGATGAATCCGGCCACGAAGCGGTTGGCCGGGCGCTCGTATAGCTCCAGCGGTGCGGCCACCTGCTGCACGACGCCGTCCTTCATGACGACGATGCGCTGCCCGAGCGTCATGGCTTCGGTCTGGTCGTGGGTGACGTAGACCATGGTGGCGCCCAGGCGGTGGTGCAGGCGCGCGATCTCGGTGCGCATCTGCACGCGCATCTTGGCGTCCAGGTTGCTCAGCGGCTCGTCGAAGAGGAAGACGTCCGGATTGCGCACGATGGCGCGCCCCAGGGCCACGCGCTGCCGCTGCCCGCCGGAAAGCGCCTTGGGCTTGCGCTCGAGGAGCTGCTCGATGCCGAGGATGCGCGCCGCCTCGTCCACCTTCGCGCTGATCGTGTCCTTCGGCAGCTTCCTCATCTTCAGGCCGAAGGCGAGGTTCTCCCGGACGTTCATGTGGGGATACAGCGCGTAGTTCTGGAAGACCATGGCGATGTTGCGGTCACGCGGCTCGATGTCGTTGACGACGCGATCGCCGATGGTGACGGTGCCCGCGGTGATCTCCTCCAGGCCGGCGATCATGCGCAGCGTGGTCGACTTTCCGCAGCCGGACGGGCCGACGAGCACCGCGAACTCGCCATGCGCGATGGCCAGGTCCACGGGATGGACGGCGATGACGCCGCCGGGGTAGGTCTTGCTTACCTTGTCGAGGATGACCTGGGCCACGGGGAGATCTCCTGGGTTCGCGGTCTCGAGTCGCGTCAGGGTAGCACATGGGTCGCGCCGGGCAAAGCCCGGGGGCGACCGGGCGGCGCTTCACGGGAGGCGGTGGCAGCGATGGAACGGACTGAAACGACAGACCTGGGCAGGTCGACACGGATCGCCGTGCTGGGAGCCGGGTACGTGGGCGGCGCCGCGGCGGCAGCCCTGGCGGCGGCCGGCGCCCGCGTGTGGGCGGTGTCCCGGCGCGCGGGCGGGGCGCCTCCGGGCGTCGTGCCCCTGGCGGCCGACCTGGGCGCCGGGCCGCCGGACGGGCTTCCCGCGGGACTCGGGGCGGTCGTCCTGACCGTGGCGCCGTCGGGCGCCACGGACTCCTATGCCGCGACCTATCCACCCGCCGCCCGGGCCGCCGTCGCGCTGGCCCGGAAGACCGCTGCGCCGGCGCTCGTCTACACCTCGAGCACGGGTGTCTACGGCGGCCGCGATGGCCAGTGGGTGGACGAGGCCTCGCCCCGCGGCGGAACGGGCAGGGGCCACGCGGCGCTCTGCGAAGCGGAGGACCTGCTGCTGGGCAGCGGGCTGCCGGGCGTGACGGTGCTGCGGGTGGCCGGCATCCACGGGCCCGGGCGCGGGATCTGTTCGCGGTACGCCGAGCCTGCCCGCCTGCCGCTGCGGGGCCGCTGCTGGGTCAACCTCGCGCACCTGGACGACATCGTCGCAGCGATCATGTTTGGGCTGACGTACCGCGGGGCGCCGCGGGTGCTGAACGTCTGCGACGGCGCCCCCGCCCAGGCCGCCGACGTGGCGCGGTGGTGCGCCGAGCAGCGCGGCGAGGACCCGGAGGCGCTGGCGTTCACCTGCGACGACCCGCCGACCCGGTCCAACCAGAGGGTCAGCAACGCGGCCCTGTGCGCCCTGGGCTGGCGGCCGCAGCACGCTTCCTATCGCGACGGCGGCCGACCGGTGGCGTGACGGCCTACTGCGGCACTCCCGTCGTCCCGTCCGCCTTGAACCAGACCAGCGCTGTCGAGGCCGGAAGGGTGGTCGTGCGCACGCCGCCGCTGATGAACTCCGTCTGCACGTTGCCGGCCGTCGGGTCGAACTTCACCCAGTACCCGCTGGAGGGGAACGACACGTTCCAGGCGTGGTCGAGGTGGTCGAAGTTGCAGGCCACCACGACCTCGGCCGCCGCGGCAGTTGCCGTCGTGCCGCGCCAGTAGGTGAGCGTGTACTCCACCTGGTCGAGGTTCCCGGATCGCCACGGGAAGAAGATGTTCTCCGTGCGCAGGGCCGGGTGCGTCAGGCGATAGTGGATCAGGCGCTGGTAGGCGGTCCGCAGCGAGGCGTTGCCGGCCGCCCAGTTAATCTTGTAGGTGGAGGTGCCGGCGGGCCGCAGCTCGCCCGAGCCGATCTCCTGGCCGTTGAAGAGCATCGGGATGCCGACGGAAGTCATGGAGACGACGGCCCCGAGGCGGGCCTTGGTGAGCCCGCCGATCGCCTGCGCGCCCGCCGAGCCGTTCGTGTCGACGGACCAGACCACACGGTTCTCGTCATGGCTTTCCAGGTACTTGACGTCGCTGAAGCCGTCGCCGGGCACGGCGCCGGCATAGCCGCCGTTGCCCGAGACCACGTTGGCCAGCGCCCACATGTTGTTGTAGGCCGGGCCCCAGGCGCCCACCGTGGGCGTCGTCGAGCCGCGATCGGCGAACCCGCGTTGCGTCAGCGCGGTGATCAGCACCTGGTTGAAGTTGTTGCCGCCGCCGCCCCAGGCGTCGGTGTGGTTGCCGCCCCATTGGGCGTCCCAGCCGCGGGTGACGGAGTTCCCGGACGAAGCGGGCGTGAAATCCTCGGCGATCAGCAGAAGGCCGGGGTAGCGCGCCCGCAACTCGTCCTTCAGCCAGTTCCACGTCGTGGCCGGCTCGCCGCCGATGTAGTCGAAGCGGAAGCCGTCCACGCGGTAGGTGTCGACCCAGTGGCACAGCGAGGCCAGGATGTGCGCCTTCAGCGCCGCATCGCCCCAGTTCAGCTCGACCAGGCCCCAGGGATTGCCCTCCGTCGTCGTGAAGTGGTTGCCGCCGGCGAAGTCGTCCAGCTGCTTCAACGGCGTGCTGCCGGCCATGTGGTTGACCACGGCGTCCAGGATCACGGCGATGCCCTGCGCGTGGGCCGCGTCCACCAGGCTCGCGAAGTTCGCCGGGTTGCCGTAGCTGGGATTCGGCGCCGCCTGGAGGACGGGATCGTAGCCCCAGCCGTTGTAGGAAGGTGCGGTCACGGGCATCAGCTCGATGGCGTTGACGCCCAGGTCGAGCAGGTTCGCGTTCGCCGTCAGCCCGGCCTGCACGCCGGCGAAGGTGCCGTTGGTGCTGAAGTCGTTGGGCGCGATCTCGTAGATCACCAGGCGGGTCCGGTCCAGCGGCTCGGGCAGGGCTCGGGGGCGCGCGAAGACGCGGCCGCGCACGGCGTTCCAGTAGGCGGGATTGCCGCTGAAGCCGTCGGGGACCACCTCGCGGGCCAGCGGGTCGGTCAGCCAGAGCGTCTGGGCGCCCTTGCGCACGACGAACTTGTAGTAGAGCAGTCCATCGGCATTGCTGCGGATCATCCGCCAGGTGTACCCGTCCGGCTGCAGGGTGGCCTGCCAGGCGGGATCGGCGGAATTCCAGCCGTTGGCGCTCGAGGCCACGTGCACCGAGTCGACGTCCCAGGCGTGCAGGGTGAAGGTGTCGGTGCGGACCTTGGCCAGGCCGCCGGGCGGGGGCGCCTGGGCCGGGGCGGGGGAGACCGGGACGCGCTCGGCGCCGCAGGCGGCCAGCAGGGCGGCCGCCAGCACGAACAGCAGGGGCAGGGTGATCCGGCGCAGCCTGGACATGCACGATCCTCCGCCGGGGCCGTGCCCGGCCGCGACAAACGTCCGTCAACGGGAGCAAATTTCCATATCAATTGTAACATGAAGGATCGCTTCCGGACAGCCCGTGTCCGGGACGCACGGGCCGCGCCTTGATTCGGCGGGTCCGGGGCGGTACAGTCGGGAGTTGGCGGCCCCGGCCGGGGCTCGCGACCCGTTCCCCTGCTTCCAGGAGCTTCTTCCATGCGATCGATGCCCCGTCTTGCGTCCCTTGCCGTGCTGCTGGCCGTGCTGGCGTGCGGCCTGGCGGGCGCGGCCTGGTCCGCCCAGGTCACGTTCACGCACGCCGCCCCGGGCGCCGCCAAGGTCTGCCTGGCCGGCGAGTTCAACGGCTGGAGCGACAGCGCCAATCCCATGGCGAACCAGGATGGGACCTGGTCGCTGGTGCTGGAGCTGGCCCCGGGCACCTACCAGTACAAGTTCGTCGAGGACGGCAACTGGAAGGCGGATGCGTCCAACCCAGCGACGGCGCCGGACGGATTCGGCGGCAACAATTCCGTGGTGACGGTGCCCGCGGGGCAGGCTGCGGTGGCCGCGGGAGGCGGCGCCGCGGCGCCCGCCGCGGCGGCGGCTCCGGCCGCGCCGGCGGCCACGGCGGCCCCGGCCGGCGGCAAGGTGCCGGTCACGTTCACCTGCGCTGACCCCGGCGCCGGGCGCGTCGGCCTGGCCGGCGAGTTCAACGGCTGGAGCGACAGCGCCAACCCCATGGCGAACAAGGACGGCGTCTGGACGCTGAGCCTGGACCTGGCTCCGGGGAGCTACCAGTACAAGTTCGTGGTCGATGGCAACTGGAAGCAGGACGCGGCGAACCCGGAGGCCGCGCCGGACGGCTTCGGCGGCAACAACTCGATCATGAAGGTCGGCGCCGGCGGCGCCGTCGCGGCCGCGCCGGCATCCGCAAAGCCCGTGGCAAAGCCCGCGGCCAAGCCCGCGGCCGGCGGCAAGTGTGCCGTCACGTTCACGCACGCTGCGCCGGGCGCGGCCAAGGTTTGCCTTGCCGGCGAGTTCAACGGCTGGAGCGACAGCGCCAGCCCCATGGTGAACAAGGACGGCACCTGGTCGCTGGTGCTGGAACTGGCCCCGGGCACCTACCAGTACAAGTTCGTCGTCGATGGCACCTGGACGCAGGATCCGGGCAATGCCGCGGGGCAGGACGACGGCTTCGGTGGCAAGAATTCCGTGGTCACGGTCCCCGCGGGCAAGGACAAGCTGGAGGCGGCGTCCGGCGGCGGTGCTGCCGTCGGGGCCGGCGCCGGCGCGGCGGCCGGGGCGGCGGCCGGCGACGGCGAGCTGCGCTCGGTGGAGTTCGCCTTCACGCCGGTCATCTCGGGCGTGACGAACGTCTTCCTGGCCGGCACCTTCAACGACTGGAACGATTCGAAGACGCGCATGCTGGACGCCGACAAGGACGGCACGTACACCGTCACGCTGCTGCTGGCCCAGGGCACGTACCAGTACAAGTTCGTCGTGGACGGCCAGTGGAAGCAGGACCCCAACAACCCCGAGGGCACCGACGACGGCTTCGGCGGCAAGAACAGCGTGCTGAAGGTCGACGCGACCTCCGCCACCATCGCCATCGAGCTGGGCGACGGGAAGATCTTCAGCGACGACCTCGAGCCCGTGTTCGACTACTCGACCTGCAACCCGGTCACCGCGACCGAAGTCGAGCTGACGGCCCGTGCCCACCTGGGCGACATCGACCGGCTGGTCGTGCACTACCACGTGGGCGCCGGCGACTGGGCGCCCGGAGCCGACAAGAAGGCCGGAGTGGAGATGAAGCCGGCCGAGAAGGACGCCTCGTTCCAGTACTACCGCGCCCGCGTGAAGCTGGCCTCGCCTGACGACGAACTCCAGTACGTCATCGCGTACCACGACGGCGATCACGTCGAATGGTTCGGAGCCCGCGGCATGGTGGCGCAGGCCCCGGCGCCGTTCACGTACCGCGCAGCCGAGCACACGCCGTTCCTGACTCCCGAGTGGGCCAAGGACGGCATCGTCTACCAGATCTTCCCCGAGCGGTTCGCCAACGGCGACCCGGCCAACGACCCGGACTTCACCGAGCCGATGTACGAGGGCGCGAACTCGCTGCCGGCCTCGGGCAAGGTCAACGGCGAGTACTTCCACCTGGTGAAGGACTGGTACGACGTCGCCGGGCTGGTGCGCAGCCCGTACCGCACCGACGGCAAGCCGGACTATTTCTCGTTCTACGGCGGCGACATCGCCGGCATCCGGCAGAAGCTGGACTACCTGGTGGACCTGGGCGTGACGGTGCTCTACTTCAACCCGCTCAACCAGGGCATGAGCAACCACAAGTACGACCCGGTGGACTACCTGAAGATCGACCCGCACTTCGGCACGCCCGAGGAGTTCAAGGCCTTCGTGCAGGACTGCCATGCACACGGCATCCGCATCGTGGTGGACGTGGCCTTCAACCACACCGGCAACTGGCACTTCGCCTTCCGCGACGCGGTGGAGAAGGGCCCGGACAGCCCCTACTACAACTGGTACGAGTTCAAGCGCTGGCCGCTGCCGAAGTCGCGCGACTTCAACGCGAGCGACTACTACGACTGCTGGTGGGGCTTCGGGCTGCACCCGAACCTGAACTTCGACCTGAAGCGATCCAACGCCGACGAGAACAACATCGACGACGTGGCCAAGGCGACGCCGAACCAGCCGCTCGTCGACTACGTGCTCAGGACGGCCGACGTCTGGCTGGGCGAGTACGATATCGACGGCTTCCGGCTGGACGTGCCCAACGAGGTGCCGTTCTGGTTCTGGAAGCTGTTCCGCGAGCGCTGCGACAAGGTCAAGAAGGACGTCTGGCTGGTGGGCGAGCTGTGGGGGAACGCGGGTCGCTGGATCGGCCCCGATTGCTTCGACGCCACCATGAACTACAAGTTCTTCCGCGACCCGGTGATGGACTTCTTCGGCAAGGGTTCGCTCGACGCGGCCTCGTTCGACGCGCGCCTGAGCCCGGGCCGCTTCCAGTACCCGCCGCAGGCCGTGGCCGTGATGATGAACCTGATGGACAGCCACGACACGGTGCGCTTCCTGACCTCGGCCGGCGACGTCCGCCGGCTGATGCTGGGCGCGATGTTCGGCATGACCTACGTGGGCATGCCGCACATCTGGTACGGCAACGAGGTGGGCATGGTCGGCGACAAGGACCCCGACTGCCGGCGCCCGATGGACTGGCGTTACGAGGGCGACCCGCGGCGCAAGGCCCTGCGCGACTACTACGGCAGGATCACCCGCCTGCGCCGCGATACCCCCGTGCTGCGGCGCGGCTCGTTCACCGCGCTGGAGACCAGCGGCAAGGGCTACCTCGTGGCGCGCGAACTGGACGGCAGGCTGGCCGTGGCGGCGTTCAACGCCGGCCAGTCTCCGGTCACGCTCACGCTGTCGCAGGCGGCCCTCAAGGAGCTGGCCGGGGCCGGTGCGAACCTGGTGCTCAAGGCCGAGGTCGGCCCGGACCTGTTCCCGCGCAGCGAGGGCGGCAGCTTCCGGACGGGCGACAAGGTCGACCTGCGGGGCGGCGATGTCGTGCTGACGATTCCGGCACTAAGTGGCGCAATTTTGCTGAATTAGGAGATTTGTCTGGCGTTTCATGCTTGATTTGTGGTAATATCTTCCCGCCAAAGACGTGACCCGGACCGGGGCGGCCAGGCGCCGCCCCGTCCGTGGTCCGGGCGCCGGCTGGCCTGCATCCCAGGTTCGCCCGCAATGTTCCCAACAGTCGCGCGCGCGCTTCGTTGAGGCCGTCGCGCGGGTCAGCAGCCCCAGGAGGCCATGATGAAGAAGTTGTTCATGCTCGCGGTTGTCGCCGTGGCGATGCTCGCGGCCGGCCAGTCCCTGGCCGTCATCGGTTGGGCCGGCAACGTGTGGCCGAACGCCGGCAGCGTGCAAGTGCCGACCGGACCGTTCAGCGTCTACGTGCAGGTGTGGAAGGGCGGCGTCACCGACGCCCCGGGCCAGGGCGCGGACATCTCCGTCGTCATGAACGTTACGAACAACCTCGGCGGCAGCGACTCGGTGGTCATGGGCTACCTGGGCGAAGTCGGCAGCAACGACGAGTACACCGGCCAGGTGGCGCAGGCCATGCTGGCGGGCGCCTCGACGGTCACCGTCGATTTCGTCGTGACCGACCTGACGGACATGACGACCTTCGCCCCGGTTCGCGACCAGGCGAACAACCCGGCCCCGCTGACGCACAACGTCACCAACGTGCTGCCCAACGACGTGGACGTGACGTTCACGATGTGCCTGAGCGGCGAGACCTCGGTCACGGTGCCGTGCGTGATCGGCTCGGCCGGCGTCATCGGCGGCTGGGGCACGGGCGTCAACATGACCCAGGTCAGCGGCGACCTGCACACCGTGACCATCACCTTCCCCGCCGGCAGCAACCCCTCCTTCGAGTACAAGTACAAGAAGGACTACTGCAACAGCTGGGAGAGCATCGGCAACCGCGCGGTGACGCTGCCCACCGACGGCACCACGGCCGTGACGCTGGGCACCGACAGCTGGAACAACCTGCCGCTGGGTTGCGGGATCGGCCAGACGCTGAGCGAGCCGAAGGTCATCTGCTTCCAGGTCTGCGTCGACGCGGTCGGCACGACCGGCGGCGTTTGCGTGATCGGCAGCACTCCCGAGCTGACGGGCTGGACCGACGGCGTGGCGATGACCGAGATCGCCGCCGGCCTCTACCAGGCCTGCATCAGCTACCCGGCCGGCACGCCGATCCCGCTGAACTTCGAGTACAAGTTCAAGAAGGACGGCTGCAGCAGCTGGGAGAGCGTCGCCAACCGGCCCTTCACGCTGGACAACGCCAGCGCGCCGGAGACCACGCTGACCCACAACTGGGATGACGGCATGGGAGGCTGCTCGACGGTCAGCACGCAGGCCGAGACCTGGGGCGCCCT
>JAYRFB010000134.1:0-4167 GCA_041908585.1 Candidatus Krumholzibacteriia bacterium | reverse complement strand
GCGCCGCGATTCGCGTTCTACGTCACGCCGCTGCACATCGACCCGGGCAAGCCGGCGGTGCCGATCAGCAACCCGCCGCACCTGGCGATGACGCTGGCGAAGCTGCACGGTCCCTTCGCCACGCTCGGGCTGGCCGAGGACACGTGGGCGCTGAACGAGCGCGTCATCGATGAACAGGCCTTCCTGGACCAGGCCTATGCCATCCACGAGGAGCGACGGCGGCAGTTCCTGCATGCGCTGGATCGCACGCCCGAGGGTGTGGTCTCGGTGGTCTTCGACGCCACCGACCGCATCCAGCACATGTTCTTCCGCTACCTGGATCCCGGGCACCCGGCCAACCGCGGCAAGGACACCGAGCGGCACAGGGACGCGATCCTTGACCTGTACCGGCGCGCCGACGCGCTGGTCGGCGAGACGCGCGCGCGCCTGCGCAAGGGCGACGTCCTGCTCGTGGCCAGCGACCACGGCTTCAAGCAGTTCCAGCGCGGGGTGAACCTCAACGCCTGGTTCCGCGAGAACGGCTACCTGTACCTCAAGTCCGACCCCGCAGGCGGCCCGCCGCCGGCCATCGCCGCGGGCACGCGCTTCGAGGTCGGCGACATCGACTGGCCGCGCACGCGCGCCTACACGAACGGGCTGGCCGGCTTCTACCTGAACGTCAAGGGGCGCGAGCACGACGGCTGCGTGGAGCCGGCCGACGTCCCGGCGCTCAAGCGCGAGATCATCGGGCGCCTGCGCGGCCTGCCCGATCCCGGGCGCGACGGCCAGGAGGCCATCACCGAGCTGTGGGCGAGCGAGGACATCTACCGCGGCCCCTACCGCGAGAACGGTCCCGATGTCATCGTCGGCTACAGGCCGGGCTACCGCGCCGACTGGGATGCGGCCGTCGGCGCCGTGACCGGCGACGTCATCAGCGACAACACGCGCAGCTGGTCGGGCGACCACTGCATGGACCCGCGGCAGGTGCCGGGCGTCCTGTTCAGCTCGCTGCCGTTCGCGGCGGGCAAGCCGAGCCTGGTGGACCTGGCGCCGACGGTGCTGGACCTGCTGGGCCTGCCGCGGCCGGCGCACATGACCGGGCGCAGCATCTTCAGCGGTGACGGGGAGGCGGCATGAGCGCCAGGCGCGCGATGATCCTGCTGCTGCTGCTGGCCTGGGCGCCGGGCCCGGCCGCGGGCGCGGCGGCATCCGCGAACGACGGGCCCCGCGTGGTGGTCCTCGGTTTCGACGGCATGGACCCGCTGCTGCTGCGGCAGTACCTGGACGAGGGTGCTTTGCCGAACTTCCGGCGCTTCCTGGACCAGGGCGCCGCGGTGCTGCCGTTCGGCACGGCCATCCCGCCGCAGTCGCCGGTGGCGTGGTCGAACTTCATCACCGGGCGCGATCCCGGCGGCCACGGCATCTTCGACTTCATCCACCGCGACCCGCAGACGATGCTGCCGCGCTTCTCGGCCAGCGAGGCCAAGGCGCCGGACAAGTTCTGGAAGCTGGGGCGGTGGAAGATCCCGCGCGGCTCGGGCAAGGTGGAGAACCTCCGCCAGGGGACGGCGTTCTGGGAGCTGCTGCCGGCCGCCGGCGTCGACGCCACCATCTTCAAGGTGCCGGCGAACTTCCCGCCCGTCGACTGCGAGGTGCGCAGCCTCTCGGGCATGGGGACGCCCGACATCACCGGCAGCTACGGCATCTCGACCCTGATCACGACCGACCCGCCCGTCGAGCGCGACCTGGCCGGCGGCCGCGTCGAGTCGGTGTACCTGCAGGACGGCCGCTTCACCGCGACGCTGGCCGGCCCCCGCAACACGTGGCGCCTCGGCGATCCCGAGGTGCTGGCTGCCGTCGACGGTGTCGTTGACACGCGCAGCCGCGCCGTGTGGCTGCGCGCCGGCTCGCACGAGGTCGTGCTCAGGGAGGGCGAGTGGAGCGGCTGGGAGCCGGTCGAGTTCCCGATGGTGCCGCTGCTGAAGTCCGTGCGCGGGATCTGCCGCTACTACCTCATCAGCACGACGCCGCACCTGAAGCTCTACGTCACGCCGGTGCAGCTGGACCCGATGCATCCCGAGATGCCCATCAGCACGCCCGGCGACTACAGCCGCGACCTGGCCGAGGAGACCGGCCGCTACTACACGCAGGGCCTGCCCGACGACACCAGCGCGCTGGAGAACGGCTTCTTCGGCGATGCCGATTTCGTCAAGCAGGGCCGCCTGGTCATGGACGAGCACCTGGCCCAGCTGCGCGCGGAGCTGGACCGGTTCGCGGGGGTCGAGCGCGGCCTGCTCTTCTTCTACTTCAACTCGCCGGACCAGACGTGCCACGTGATGTGGCGCAACATGGATGCCGCTTCGCCGACGCACGCGCACGCCGACCCGGCACATGCCGGCCGCATCCGCGACGTCTATCGTGACCTGGACCGCGCCCTCGGCGTGACCCTGGACAGGGCCGGCGATGACGCGCTGGTCATGGTGATGAGCGACCACGGCTTCGCGCCCTGGAACCGCGCGTTCCACGTGAACACCTGGCTGCTGAACCACGGCTACCTGGTGCTGGAGGAGGGGACGCAGCCAGCCGAGGTCGACATGCTGCGCCACGTCGACTGGTCACGGACGCGCGCCTACGCGGTGGGGCTGAACGGCCTGTACCTGAACCTGGCCGGGCGCGAGCGCGAGGGGATCGTGCAGCCCGGCGCCGAGCAGCAGGCCCTGCTGGCCGAGCTGAAGTCCCGGCTGGAGGCGGTGACCGACCCGCTCGACGGGCGGCCCGCCATCAAGTACGCCTATCGCGCCGACCAGGTCTACCACGGCGAGCTGGCGGACGACGGCCCCGACATCGTGATGGGTTACCATCGCGGCTGGCGCGGCAGCAACGAGTCGGCGCTCGGGCGCCTGACCGAGTCGGAGTTCACCGACAACATGCTCAAGTGGAGCGGCGACCACTGCATGGCCGCCGACGAGGTGCCCGGCGTGCTGCTGGTGAACCGGCCGGTGCGACGCGCAGAACCGGCGCTGGTGGACATGGCCCCGACGATCCTGTCGCTGTTCGGGGTGCCGGTGCCGGCGGACATGGTGGGCGGCGACCTGTTCGCCGAATGATCAACGCGACGGCGCCGCGCGCGCCGCGAGGAAGGGGCCACGATGTTCGGCGGACCGTCGATCAGGCTGGACAAGGACCTGCTGGCCAAGGTGCGCAAGTACGCGGGCATCGCCGGCTACGCGACGCCCGAGGAGTTCGTGCGCCACGTGCTGGAGCGCGAGATCGCGAAGTTCGAGGAGGGCGGGGACTCCGAGGAGGAGATCCGCCGCCGCATGCAGGGGCTGGGCTACATCTCGTGAGCGCAAGGGACTGAGTGGACGCCGTCAACGGCATCGTCGGCAAGCTGTTCGACCTGGTGCTGGCGCCCTTCGCGGGGACGCCCGCCTGGGGCCTGGTCTTCGTGTCGGTGCTTTCGGCGGCCTGGGCGCTGCTCCTGTTCCGGGTGGTCACGCCCCAGGCCCGGCTGGCTGCGGCGCGTGATCGCCTGGTCGGCCACATCCTCGAGATGGGGCTTTACCAGGACCACCTGCGCGTGGTGGGCCGCATCCAGCGCGACCTCGCCCTGGCGAACCTGCGCTACCTGGGTGCCAGCCTGCCGGCGCTGCTGGCGCTGCTGGTGCCGATGCTGCTGACGCTGGGCCAGCTGGAGGCGCGCTTCGCCCGGCGGCCGCTGGCCGTGGGCGAGAGCGCGGTGCTGGCGGTGACCCTGGCGCCGTCGGCCGCCGCGCGCCTGGACGGCCTGGCGCTCAGCGCACCGCCCGGCGTGGAGATCGAGGCGGGGCCGGTGCGGGACGTCGCGTCCGGCGCGGCGGCGTGGCGCCTGCGCGCGGCGACGGCCGGGCGGCACGAGGTCGCGGTCACCATCGACGGCCGCGCCGTGGCCACGCGGGTGGTGGCGGCCGGCGGCGGACTGCCGCGCACGGCAGAGACCGCGAGCACGTCCTGGTCGCATGCGCTGCTGTACCCTGGCGAGAAGCAGCTGGCGCGCGGCGGCGAGGTCCGTGAGATGCGCCTGCGCTACCCGGCGCGAACGTTGCGCTGGCTCGGGATCGAGCTGGATTGGCTCGTCGGGTTCATGGCGGTGTCGCTGGTCGCGGGGCTGCTGCTCCGCAAGCCGCTGAAGGTGGAGATCTGAGATGG
>JAYRFB010000133.1:0-3201 GCA_041908585.1 Candidatus Krumholzibacteriia bacterium | reverse complement strand
GTCGGTGCGCGCTGCCAGGCGGGCCAGGCGCGAGGTGACCAGCGCCAGAACCAGGCGCAGCACGCCGGCCACGCCGAGTGCGACGAGCACGACCACGGCCCAGCCGGGTATGCCGGCCGGAACGACGAGTTGCGTGGTGCCGATGTTCGTGGCGCACCACCCGGGCTGCCCGCCGCCCCCCGCAGGCGGCCGTTCAGCCCAGGTTCGGCACGTCGGCGCGGGACCGCAAGCCGGTTTCCAGTCGGCCCCTGGGCGGGTCGGCGGCGGAGCCGACGAACCGGCACGCTTTCTCCGTCGGTGGCCGGTGACCGGCTGCTCGGCGGTGGGACTCCGGTCCTGTCAGCCCGTGGATCACCGCTCGTATCCGATACGCCGGGGCGGCCGCGCTCAACCGCGCTTGGCGGATCGCCGGCGATGGCGCTATCCTCCCGACCTGCGCCCGCGGCGGCGCGCCGGCACGCAACCGAAAGGCCTCCGGATGTTCATCGCCATGAACCGCTTCCGTATCGCCCCGGGCTTCGAGGACGGCTTCGTGCAGATGTGGCGCGAACGCGACTCGCGCCTGAAGGAGGTCCCTGGCTTCCTGGCCTTCCACCTCCTGCGTGGCGAGCCCGGACCCGAGTGCACGATCTTCGTCTCGCATTCGACCTGGGCCTCGCGGCAGGACTTCCTGGCCTGGACGGAATCCGACGCCTTCCGGCAGGCCCATGCGAAGGCGCGCGCGCCGGAGGGGACCTACCTGGGGCCTCCGCAGTTCGAGGGCTACGAGGTGGTCGTCTAGATCCGAAGCGCGCGACGACCGCCACACGCGCGGCGTCGCCGCCGTCACCCTCGCGAAAGTGCGACCCCATGGCCACGGACCGCTTCTACGCCACGCTCGGCGTCGGCGTCGAGCAGCTGGTGAGCGCCGAGCTGGAGGCCCTGGCCATTCGCGTGACCCGCGTCGAGCCGGGCCGGGCGCGCTTCGAGGGCGCGGTTGACGACGCATGGAAGGCGCTGATCCACCTGCGCTGCGCCTCGCGCGTCGTGCGCGAGCTCTACTTCTGCGAGGTGAAGCGCGAGGACGACATCTACGATGTGGTCCACTCGCTGGACTGGCCGCGCTGGCTGACTCCCGAGACCACGATCAAGGTGACGTTCAACGTCCATTCGTCGCTGCTGCGCAGCCCGCGCTTCGGCATGTACCGCATCAAGGATGCCATCTGCGATCGGATGGTCCAGCTGGTCGGCCGCCGTCCCTCGGTCGACACCGAGAACGCCGATGTGCACGTCTACTGCTACCTGGAGAACCGGCGATTTTCCGTCGGGCTGGACGGTGCCGGAGCGCCGCTGCACATGCGCGGCTACCGCGTCGCCGGCCACGAGAGCCCGCTGCGCGAGCACCTGGCGGCGGCGATGGTGCTGCAGTCGCGTTGGGATCCCCGGGCGCCGCTGCACGACCCGTTCTGCGGCTCGGGGACCATCCTCACCGAGGCCGCGCTGATCGCCACGCGCACGCCGCCCACGCATTGGCGCACGCGCTTCGCCTGCATGGCCTGGCCCGACTTCGATGCCATGCGTTTCGCTGCCCTGCGCGCCGAGGCCGCCGCCGCCATCATGCCCGCCGACGGCCTGCGCCTGAGCGGCGCCGACGTCTCCCCGCAATGGCTCGAATCCGCGCGCGCCAACGTGGCGGCCGCCGGCTTCGCCGACATCATCCGCCTGCAGGTGCGCGACGTGGCGCAGCTCGCCCTCGAGCCCGGCTCGTGGGTGGTGACGAACCCGCCCTACGGCGTGCGCGTCGGCGACGAGGCGAAGTACGCGCCGGCCTGGCAGGCCTTCAAGGACCGCCTCCTGGACCACCCCGGGACCACCGTGGCAGTGCTCGGCGCGGCCGAGACGGTCGAGAAGGGCCTGCGCTTGAAGCCCTTCAAGCGCAACCGCCTGAACAACGGCTCGATCCCCTGCGTGCTGGCGCAGTACCGGATCGGGGAACGATGATCGAGGGCCGGGCCGGCGGCCGGGACCGCCGACCTGCACCCTCCTCCACTAGTGCCTGATCTTCTCCCAGTACGTCGCATAGTCGAAGTTCGGGCTGTTCTCCTGGTCGTGGCAGGCGACGCACGAGTTGCGCGCCTCGAGGCGCCACTTCCCGTCGCGGGCGTGGCTCGTGCCGTAGCCGTGACAGGCCTCGCACTGCACGTTGACGAGCTTGTTGAACGGCGACTCCTCCGAGAAGCCGTTCTTGTACTGGTAGCCGGTCGTGTGGCAGACCAGGCAGTCGGGCTCGCTGGACTGCCCGTCCTTGCGCAGGCTCGTGTAGGCGCGGCGATGACCCGACTCCGCGTAGGCCTGCCAGGCCGCCTCGTGGCAGCCGAAGCAGGAACGCTCGCCCAGGTACTGCTCCTTCTCCGAGCCGTGGATCCGCGGGTACGCGGCCCGGCGCGCGTCCTTGAACGCGAGCAGGTCCTGCTTGAACTTCTCCACCCGCGCCTGGACCTCGGCGTCCTCGGGCGCCTTGTCGTCGAAGTCGGTGATGCCCACGTCGATGGCCATCACGCGGCCCGTCTTCTCCTCGACGAACAGGTTGGCGCGCCCGATGAACCGGCCCTCGTAGGCGGACCCGAACACGGCCGCGTCGTTGATCACGCGCTCGGTCTCGAGATTGCGGAACGAGTGGCCGATCACGCAGATGTCGATGCCCTGGATCTCGTTCAGCAGCTTCTCGGTGCCGGTCTCGCCCATGTGCGAGAGCAGCACGACCGACTCGCCCTCGCTGCGCAGGCGCGGCAGCAGCTCGCGCAGCGTCGCGACCGGGTCGGCCACCGTGAACTGGCCCTCGCCGCCGGTGAGCGTGAGGATCTGCTGCTGCGGGTCCAGCACGCTGGTGATGGCGTACTTCACGCCGCCGCGCTCGACGACCTTGTAGGCGGGCAGGATCAGCTCGCCGGTCTTCGCGTCGCGTACGTTGGCGCTGATGAACGGCAGCCCGTGCTGCGTCATCATCTCGCGCAGGAAGTCCACGCCGTAGTTGAGGTCCTGCTCGCCCAGCCCGATCGCGTCGAGGCCGAACGCGCCGAGCATCTCGCACAGGAACTTCGTCTGCTCGCGCTCGTTCTGGGTCCGCGGTCCGAAGACGTCGCCCGCGTCCAGGTTCAGCAGCGGCTTGTTCTCCTGCCACACCTTGTCCATGAAGGCAGCCCGCCGGGCCAGCCCACCGCG
>JAYRFB010000132.1:0-22032 GCA_041908585.1 Candidatus Krumholzibacteriia bacterium | reverse complement strand
GCTGCGCCGCGAAGATGACCATGGGGAAGATGCCCCACAACAGCCAGGTCACGCGGTTGGGCTGGGCCCGGCCGACGAGGGTATCGCGGAGGTAGTAGAGGCCGCCGAGCGAGCCGATGACGGCGCCGACGGTCGCGAAGGATTCGGGAAGCATCGGCAATCCATAGCCGTCCGGCGGCGGGAGTCAAGTCCCATCCAACCGCCCGTTGCCGGGGATCAGTTCCGCGGAGATCCGGACCCGGCCAGCAGGACCCTGGCGATCTCGGGCCACGTCGCGAACGGCACGTGCGCCTCGCCCGTGGCGGCGAACCGGCGCGCGAGCTGGCCGGTGGCGAATCGCCTGCCCGGCGGCAACAGCCTCGCAGCCGGTCCGTCCGTCAGTGGGCTGTCGCCGGCGAAGGCGACCGTTGCCTCGCGGGACAATGCGGCCCGCACCACCGCTGCCTTGTCGACGCCGAGTGCCGCGTCGAAGTACGGCGACTCGCGGTCGCGCTCCATCACCACGCCCCTGTCCGGCGCGAACCACCCCGGGTTGGCGTGGATCACAAACTCCAGGCCGAGCCCGGCCAGCACCCGTTCGATGTACCAGCGACACCCGGCCGAGGCGACCACGATCTCCCAGCCCGCCGCCTGCAGCGCCCGGGCGGCGTCGGCGGTGCCCGGCGCCGGGTCCATGGCCGCGACCAGCGCCAGGGCGCCGGGTTCGTCGGTGCGCAGGGCGCCGAGCACGCCGGCGATGCCGTCAAAGGTGGTCAGCTCCCCGGCCAGGAAGCGGTCCCAGGTGGCGAGCGCGCCGGGAGGGTCATGGCGCTCGAGCACCAGGTCGAAGAAGTCGCGCCGCGTGAAGGTGCCATCGAAGTCGGTCACGAGGATGGGCATGGCTGCGTGTCACCGGGGGCTGCGGGGAAGGCGCGGGGCCGCGTGGTCGCGGCGGCATCGGGGCCAATCAAGCCCGCCGCGCGCGGGCCGGCAACCGGAAACGGAGGGACCGGCCGCCTGACGCGGCCGGTCCCCGCCCTGCCGGTTCCGGACCGGGCCTAGGGGCGCAGGTCCCCGCTGCCCAGCGGCGCCCGGAAGCGCCCGCCGCCGCAGTGGATGTCGGCCTCGCAGTTGCCGAGCTCGACCGTGATGTCGCGCTCGACGTGCTCCTCGATGTAGTCGTCGCCGCGCGTGATCGTGATGTCGGCGACCCAGGTGCCGACCAGCGTCCCGGAGATCGCCGAGCAGAGGTTGGCGCGCAGGCGGGCCGGCATCGTCACGTCGATCAGCTCCACGTCCAGCACGCCGTCCAGGGTGCGCGCGAACCGGCGCGTCTCGATCGAGTGACCCGCCTCGCGGTGGTAGTTGCCGTTGACGACCATGTACTCCTGGTCCAGGTCGGTGATCGTGAACGAGCCGTTCAGCGCGCTGAGCGTGTGCTCGCGAACCGGTCCGCGATGGACGCCGGTGCCGGACACGATCGCGTACTCGGCCGCGACGGCGGTGTCGCCGTCCACCACGCGGAACTGCTGCGGCTCGCCGCCGGGGCCCAGCAGGCGCAGCGTGAACACGCGCTCCATGGCGTGGTAGGGCACGCCCTCGGGGAAGCCGTGCTGGCGGGCGACGGTGATCGTCCAGGTGCCGGTCAGCTCGTCGTACGTGGCCTCGCGGAAGCGCTCGCGCACCCAGGTGCTGTCCGGCCGGCCGGGCTCCAGGCTCTTGGCGCCGCCGAGGCCGTCGAGGGCCATGGCGACATCGTTCAGCTGGTCGGTCACGCCGCCGCTGTCGGAGGCCACATCCTCGGCGACGGCCTGCGCAGCATCCATGTCCACGGTGGCGGTCGTGGCGGCGTCGGGGGCGGCGGCGTCGTCGTTGCTGCAGCCGGCCAGCAGGGCCAGCGCGCCGGTCACAAGCAGCAGGGCCGGCAGGCCGGCCTTGCGCGGGGCGAAGCGTCGGGTACTCATCGTGTCGACCTCTTGGTTCGGGTTCGGGGTGCCAGGGCAACGGCCGCCGGGGTGCAAGGAGTCTGCCGATCCCGGGGGCGGGGGCGACCCGCGGAGCAAGCCGCTGCGGCGTAACACGTTGGGGGGACGCCGGGGTCTGCGGGCACTGTCTGCAGGGCGCGCAGGCGCGTACCCCGGCGTACACGAGACCTGGTGCCACGTACGCCGCGCGGGCCGATTCGGCGTTGCCTGCCGCGCCCGGCCCCGGCAAGATGGCCCGCGACCCATGCCGGCAGGGAGGCCCGCGTGAACATCCGCACCGCCGCGCCACGACTCCGTTCGCCCTGGACCTTCGTGCCCAGTCTCTACTTCGCCGAGGGCGTGCCCTACATCCTGGCCAACACCGTCTCGGTCGTGGTCTACAAGCGCCTGGACGTGGACAACGCGACCATCGCGCTGGTCACCTCGTGGCTGTATCTGCCCTGGGTGGCGAAGATGCTGTGGGGGCCGCTCGTGGACGCGCGCGGCACGCGGCGCGGGTGGATCCTCGCCATGCAGGCGATCCTGGCTGTGTGCCTGCTGGGCGTCGCGCTGGCGCTGCGACTGCCCGCCTTCCTGCCGGTGAGCCTGGCCGTCTTCGCGCTGGTGGCCTTCGTCTCGGCGACCCACGACGTCGCCGCCGACGGCTTCTACCTGCACGCGCTCTCGCCGCAGCAGCAGGCGGCGTTCGTCGGCGTGCGCACGATGTTCTACCGCGCGGCGATGATCTTCGGGTCGGGGCTGCTGGTGACCCTTGCCGGCCGCTTCGAGACGAGGCTGGGCGACATCGCGAAGGCCTGGAGCCTGGCCTTCCTGCTCTGCGGCGGCCTCTACGCCCTGTTCTGGTTCTGGCACCTGGCGGCGCTGCCGCGTCCCGAGTCGGACCGGCCGCGGACATCGGGGGAGGCCGCGCAGTCCGGCGCCGGCACCCACTGGGGCGCCGCCTTCGGCACCTGGTTCTCGCAGCCGCGCGTCGCGGTCGTGATCGCGTTCATCCTGCTCTACCGCCTGGGCGAGGCGCTCCTGCTCAAGCTGGCGGCGCCGTTCATGCTGGACGACCACGCCGCCGGCGGCCTCGCCTTCAGCACGGAGCAGGTCGGGCTGTCCTATGGGACGATCGGGCTGGGCTGCCTGGTGCTGGGGGGCATCCTGGGCGGCTGGCTCATCGCACGGTTCGGCCTCAGGCGCCTGCTGTGGCCGCTGGCGCTGGCGCTCAACGTGCCGCACCTCGCCTATCTCTACATGGCCTACGCGCAGCCGGGTCCGGCGCTGGCCTACCCGCTGGTGGCCATCGAGCAGCTGGGCTACGGCCTGGGCACCACCGCGTTCATGGTCGTACTGATGCGGCTGTCGAAGGGCGAGCACCGCACGTCGCACTACGCCATTGCCACCGGCTTCATGGCGATGGGGATGATGCTGCCGGGAATGGTCAGCGGCTGGCTGCAGGAACAGGTCGGGTACCGCCACTTCTTCCTGCTGGTGCTGGTGCTGGGCGTCCCGGGACTGCTGATGCTGCCGTGGCTGCCGCGCTCGGTGTACGCGGAGGATTGAGGTGGCGGCCCGTCGCAGCCGCGGGCGAACGGTGCCCTGGCCGGCGCTCGCGCTCGGGGCGGCCGCCGTGGCGATGGCGGTCGCGGCCGCGACGTCGGCCGTTGCCGCGGACGTCGTCCCGCCGCTGCTTCCGGCCTACGCCCACAACGACTACCGGAACGGACGGCCGCTGGCGGACGCCCTGGCCTCGGGGTACCGTGGCGTCGAGGCCGACGTCTTCCTTGTGGACGGCGAGTTGCGCGTGGCCCACGAGCGCGACGAGACCGCGCCCGGCCGGACCCTGGCCGCGCTCTACCTGGAGCCGCTGCGCGCGCTGGTCGGGCACAACGGCGCCGTCCTGCCCGATGGCGCGGCGTTCCTGCTGAACGTCGAGGCCAAGGAGCCGGGGCGCGAGACCTACGAGGCCCTGCGCGTCGAGCTGGCCCGGTTCGCGGACATCCTGACGGTCGTGCGCGACGGCGTCGAGGTGCCCGGCGCCGTGCAGGTGGTGCTCGTGGGCTGGCACCCGCCGCTGGCCGAGCTGGCCGCCGAGTCGCCGCGCTACGCCGCGGTGCAATGTTACGAGAGCGATCTGACGGCGGACCACGCCCGCCTGCCGGCACACCTGCTGAGGCTGGTGACCGTCCGCTACGGCGACACGTTCGAATGGACGGGTGATGACGAAACGCCGCCCGAGTTCCGGCGCCGGCTGCGACGGCTGCGCGAGCTGGCCGACGCGGTGCCCGGGCGGCTGCTGCGGGTCCACCAGGCGCCGCGCCGCTCGCGCGTCTACGCGGAGCTCCTGGCCGGCGGCGTCGACCTGATCGGGTGCAGGAAGCTCGCCGGCGATCGCCGGCTGCTCCTCAGGGCGCTGGCTTCCGTCGCCGCCCGCAATGGCAAGCGTTGAGAAGGGGACCTGGACCATGCCCGTGATCGCCACCCGCACGCGCCGCCGCAACGCGATCGCCGGCGGCTCGATGGAGGCCGCTGCCGACCTCGGCGTGCTCTTCGGCTGCCACAGCGGCACCTGCGGCAAGTGCGCCACGCGCGTGCTGTCGGGACTGAACAACCTCTCGCCGCCCACGGAGCAGGAGGCGGCCATGGGCCTGGATCCGGGGTGCCGGCTGATGTGCCAGTGCCGCATCAACAAGGGCACCGTGAAGCTGGACCTGGCCTAGCCGGGTCCCGACCGAGGACGTACGCCGCGCCCGGCGTGGACGACGCGGCGGCACCGCCGCGGGAAGGACGGCAGAGAGATGGCATCCAAGGGCAGCCGCCCCCGGTTCGGCGAGGTCGTGGCCGGCTACGACATCCCGGTCCTGAACGAGCGCGAAATCCGCGCGGCCTCCGGGCTCCTGTTCGTCATGATGTTCGTCGCGATCCTGGTCGCCGTGCTCAAGCACGACTTCCTGCTGCTGAAGTACGCCGTGACGATCTTCCTGGCCGACATCGCCATCCGCGTCTTCGCCAGCCCGCGCTACTCTCCGTCGTTGATCACCGGCCGGCTGATCGTGCGCGGGCAGGTGCCCGAGTACGTCGGCGCCGAGCAGAAGAAGTTCGCCTGGATCATCGGGGTCTTCCTGGCGTCGGTGATGTTAGTGCTGGCGGTGGTGCTCAACACGTACAGCCCCATCACCGGGCTGATCTGCCTGGTCTGCCTGGTCTTCCTCTTCTGCGAGACGGCGTTCGGGATCTGCATCGGCTGCAAGGTCTACCGGCTGGTCTATCGCGAGCGGGCCCGGCACTGTCCGGGAGAAGTGTGCGCGGTCGCCGACCGCCAGGCGATCCAGCGGACCTCGAAGCTGCAGGTGGCGATCGTGCTCGGGTTCCTGGCCTGCGCCACGGTGGCCGTGGTCACGCTGTACGACGCCTACAAGGTGCCGCCGCACGACCTGTTCGGGGGCCAGCCGCCGGTCGACGTGCGCTGAGCCGGGAGGCGGCGCCTCAGTCGCGATCGCGCTGGTGCCCGAGGACCTTCCAGAAGCACCACACCATCAGCCCGGTGACGTAGCCTACCGACAGGACCATGAAGGCCCAGGCCAGGATCGTCATCGCGCACCTCCGGGCTCTTCGTCCTCGTCGGGGGCGGGCAGGCGGCCGTCCAGGTCCAGTCCCGCGGCGCGCCAGCGCCGGGCGCCGATGCCGGTCACGACCACGAGCAGGATCACCGTGGCGATGATCACGCCCCAGGCGTAGAGGGCGACCGTGTTCGGCGGCGTCCCGTCGCCGCCGGTGATCGTGCGCACGTAGCCGGGCACGTTCAGCCAGCAGAACAGCCCGAAGACCACCAGCAGGTAGGCCGGCGACACCCACTTCATGATGAAGCCCACGAAGCGCGGGATGCGCATCAGCGCGCCCTCGTGCGCCTCCTTCAGCCCCCGCTCCAGCCCGGTCACCCACGAGAAGCAGATGATCTGGGTGCCGGCCACCACGAAGATCAGGAACGTGCCCACCCAGAAGTCGAGCGTGTCGAGCGCGACGAGCCCCTGGCTGAACCAGAGCACGAACAGGTTGCCGAGCAGGCAGATGAACGCCGTGAACAGCGTCGCCCGGCCGTTGGTCAGGCCGAGCGTCTCGGCGAAGAACGCCTTGGCCGGCTGCAGCATGGACAGCGAGCTGGTGATCGCGGCCAGGAACAGCATGAAGAACCAGACGGCGCCGAAGAAGTTGCCCGCCGGCATCCGCGCGAACACGACCGGGAGCGCGAAGAAGCCCGTGCTGAAGGTGCCGCCGCTGTTGGCCTGCGTGGCGGCCAGGCCCAGGAAGACCACCGCCGCGGTCAGCGTGATCATGCCGCCGAGCGCCACCTCGAAGAAGCCGTTCGTGGCGGCGGCGGTCAGTCCCGACAGCACGACGTCGTCCTTCTTCCGCAGGTACGAAGCGTAGTTGATGATCAGCCCGAACCCGACCGACATGCTGAAGAAGATCTGCCCCGAGGCGGCCAGCCAGGTCTGCGGGTTGCGCAGCACGGCGAAATCGGGGTTCCACATGAAGTTCAGGCCCGACAGCACGTTCTGCTCGGCAGGGTTGGCCGGGTCCGGCGGCAGCGTCAGCACGCGCCCCAGCACGATCAGCGCGCAGAGCGCCATCGTCGGCATGGCCCACAGGCAGAACTTCTCGATGCCCCTGCTCAGGCCGCGGAACACGAACCAGGCGTTGAGCGCGAAGGTGACCAGCCAGAACCAGAGGCTGGCGTGGATGCCGCCGTCGGCCATGACGCCGTTGGACGCGGAGAAGGTCACCTCGCCGAAATAGGCGCGGGAGGCGTCGACCTGCGCGGCCACTGCCGCGCCCGGGTCCACGCCGATGCCGCCGGTGGCATAGGCGAAGGCGTAGCGCAGGCACCAGCTCTCGATGACCACGTAGTAGAAGTAGATCACCAGCGGCACCAGGACGCCGAACGCGCCCATGTAGCGCGCGAACGAGCCCTTGCCCCAGACGCCCATGATCGCCGGGGTGGAGTGGAAGCCCTTGCGCCCGCCGTACCGGCCCATCGCCCACTCGGCCCAGCCGATGGGGATGCCCAGCAGCAGGAACGAGATGAAGTAGGGGATCATGAAGGCGCCGCCGCCGTTGGCCGCGGCGTTGCCCGGGAAGCGCAGGAAATTGCCGAGGCCCACGGCCGAGCCGGCGACCGCCAGGATGATGCCCAGGCGGGTGCCCCAGCGCTGCTGGTGGTCGTCGGGGGCGGCCGATGTCGCGGCCGTCTTGTGATCCATGCGCGGGCACCTCGCGGGCCATGGGTCCGGGAAACTTCGAGGGCGGGCCCGCGCCGCGGAGGGGCCCGCCCGAGGATGACCCGGTCACCCTACCACAGCCCGCCGTACGGAGGCAACCCGCCGCCGGCGCTCGGGGTCAGGGGTGCTCGGCATGCCAGGCCGCCAGCAGCTCCTTCTCCCGCTCGGCCGTGATGCCGGCCTTCATCGGGGCGTCCTTGCGCTCCTGCGGCACCGTGGCCCACCAGTCGAGGGTGCCGCGCACCGTCTCGCTGATCGGCCGGAAGCGCAGGCCCGCCTTGACGGCGCGGGAGACGTCGATGAAGGGGTGCCCGGCTTCCCCGCCCTCCAGGGGCACCCAGACCGGCATGTCGGACCAGGCGGCGACCTCCTTCTTCTCCAGCCAGGCGGCATCGGCCCAGGTGAAGGTGGCGTCCGAGCCGGACACGCGCCGGCAGGTCTCCAGCAGCTCGCCCATCGTCAGCTCGCCCGCCGTGCTCGTCGCATTGAACACGCCCATGGTGCGCTCCTCGATGCAGCGCATGACGAAGTCGGCCAGGTCGCGCACGTCGATGACCTGCGTCGGCGTGTCCGGAGTGCCCGGTGCCAGCACCTCGCCGCCGCGCGACACGCGGACCGGCCAGTAGGTGAAGCGGTCGGTGCGGTCCATCGGCCCGACGATCAGGCCCGGCCGGATGACGCAGGCGCGCCCGGGGCAGGCCTGCTGCGCGGCCTGCTCGCACAGCGCCTTGAGGGCGCCGTAGTTCTCGCCGGTGATGTCGCGCTGGGTCTTCGCCGCGGCCAGCTGCTCGTCGCTGATGACCGCGACCGGCGAGTCCTCGTTCAGCCCGCGCTGCGAGAAGTCCTTGTACACGGAGATCGACGAGATGAACACGTACTGCCCGATGCCGGGGGCCAGGAGCTCGGCCGACTCCTTGACCATGCGCGGGATGTAGCCGCTGTTGTCCAGGCAGACGTCCCACTGCCGGCCGCGCAGCGCGTCGAGCTGGCCGTCGCGGTCGCCGACCAGGCGCTCGAGATCGGGGAACATGTCGGCGTTGGTCCGGCCGCGATTGAACAGGGTGATCTCGTGCCCGCGGGCGCGCGCCTCGTGGATCACCGAGGGGCCCAGGAAGGCGGTGCCGCCCAGGACCAGGATCTTCAGGCGGCGCTGGCTGCGCAGGGCGGTGAAGTCGGCGCGGGCCGCGCCCGGGCGCAGGGCGCCGGCGGCCGCGGCGGCCAGGGCGGTGGACCTCAGGAAATCGCGACGTGTGAGGGTCATGGCTGGCTCTCCGGGCTGGGGTCATGGCGACGGCGGGCGCCCTGGAAAGGCGCCCGGAAGGCACTATACGACAAGGCAGGCCGCGGGGATGCACGCGATCGCGGCGGTCCGGGCCCGGGTGCCCCGCAGGCCGGCTCAGGCCGGCGGCAAGCCGGCCGGACCGGACGCCGGCGCGCCACCCGCCAGGTGCACCGTCCGCGTCGGGAAGGCGATTGACAGCCCCATCTCCTCGACCAGCTTCATCAGGTCGAGGTTCACCTGCTGGCGGATCTCCAGCGCGCGCGCGAACTCCACCGGCACCGTGAAGTACTGCACCAGGATATCGAGGCTGGAGGCGCCGAAGTCCGTGAAGCGCACCAGAACCTGCTCGGGATCGATGTCGGGCCTTGCCCGCAGCATCGTCGCGATGCGTCCGACGAGTTCCTCCATCTGTGCCGCCGTCGTGTCGTACGTGACGCCGAGCGTGAACCGAACGCGGCGCTGCGGCATCAGGCTCTGGTTCTCCACCGTGGCGTTGGCCAGGTTCTGGTTCGGCACCGAGACGACGGTCTTGGCCGGTGTGCGCACGCGCGTCGAGCGCATGCCGATCTCCTCGACGGTGCCCTCACCACCTGAAAAGGTGACGAAGTCGCCCACGCGGAACGGCCGGTCGAGCATGATCATCAGCGAGCCGAAGAGGTTGGCGAGCGTGTCCTTGGCGGCCATCGCCAGCGCCAGGCCGCCGATGCCCAGGCCGGCCAGCAGCCCCGACACCGAATAGCCCAGGTTCTGTGCCACGAGCACGAAGCCGAGCGTGGCGATGAAGACCTTGGCGCCCTTGCGCGCCAGCGGCACCAGCTGGTCATCGAGTTTCGACTCCGTCCTGGCGGACATCTCGCCCAGCAGCGTGGCACCGGCGTTGACCAGGCGGAACGCCGTCCACGAGACCAGCAGGATGCTCACCATCCTGAAGGCGCGGTCCACCTGCGGCAGCCAGGTCCATTCCGCCTGCAGCGAGACCAGGTAGCGGACGGCCAGGAACAGGCCCGCCAGGGGCAGGATCACGCCCAGCGGCTTCGAGATCGCGGCGATCGCCAGGTCATCGGCGTTCGACTCGGTGCGGGCCGTGAGCCGCGCCAGCTGGTGCGTCACCACGAACCCCACGACGATCCTCGCCACGAAGCCGAGGATCAGCAGCAGCAGCCCGATGCAGACCTGGTACATGGTCCACGGGCCGGCGGTCTGTTGCAGGAAGTCGCCCATCAGTCGCCCCTCACGGCCGCGGCGGCGGCGCCGCGGCCGGCTGTCCCGGAAGCAGCACGCGGCTGCCACGGGTCAGGTCCTCCAGGCTGCGGCCCGTGCAGGCGCACAGCAGGTTGTAGAAGAGATCCTGCAGGCCGCCGACCTCGAAGCGCGAGGATCCGGCGGCCAGCAGGCCCACGGTCCAGTCCGTGAACGCCTCGCGTTGTCCCAGCACCAGCTCCACCGGGATCGGCAGCAGGTCCGTGTCGCAGGCGAAGGCGAGCGATGGCCCGCCCAGGCTCGCCGCCCGCACCAGGTGCTCGCGGCCCCGCTCGAAGTTGCCGAGGCCGATGTCGGTCAGCGCCGCGTACATCGCGGCCTGGCCGGCACGGCCCCAGGGCCGCAGGCCGGTGCCCGCCTCGACCAGGACGAAGGCGCTGTCCGGCGCCGTCACCAGCCCGTTCGCCCAGCGGCCTTCCACGCCCTCGGGCAGCATCAGCGCCGGCCCGTAGTGGCCGCCGACGGCCTCGTAGAACTCCGTGCGGCCGGCCCAGCGCTCGCCGAAGCGGCGCGCCTGTTCCAGCGCGCCCGGACCGGCGGGCATCTGCAGCAGCACCACCTGGCGTACCGGCCGGCCGGGGTCCAGGGCGTCGATCCCGCCCAGCACCGCGCGCGCTTCCCAGGACAGGCTCGTGGCCCGCACCAGCTCGTCCGCGGGCAGCCCCAGCTCGTTGCGGCGCTTGATCACGGTGTCGGTGGCGAACAGGCCCCAGGTGATGCCGGCGACCATGGCCACGACGACGGCCGCCCGCGGCCGCGGGAGCCGCGACGGCACGAGCGTGCCCAGGGCCAGCGCCCAGCCCGCCACCGCGAGGTACGCCATGTATGGCGCCAGGTGGTGGCGCAACGGCAACACCGGCGCCAGCGCCAGCAGCGAGCACGCCAGGGCCGCGAGCGCAAGTCGGCGGCCGCGTCGCCACGCCACCAGGCCCCAGGCCAGCCACGCCGTCAGCAGCAGCGCGCCGCCGACCAGCGCGGCCGTCGAGGCGCGCGCGTCGATGACAGGTCCCGGCAGCGCGAGCCAGCGCGCGGCGAAGGCCAGGTTGGCGCCCGTGGTCACGGCATTTCCCAGCGCGTACGGTGCCCCCGGGCCATGGTCGAAGTGTCGCACAGCCAGCACCGCGGAGCCGACGCCTGCCAGCGCCGTCGCCCCGACGGCCAGGCCCACGGCCGCCGCGCGGCGCCCGGCCGGGCGCGAGGACGCCGGCAGCCAGGCCAGCCCGGCGAACGCGACGGCCAGGCCCAGGCCGGGTTCCTTCGATGCCAGCGAGCCGATCGCCGCCAGCACCGCGCCCGCCAGCGCCCGGCCGCCACGCTCGCGGGCGCCGAGCCAGGCGGCGACCGCAACCAGGGCCAGCGTCGCAGCCAGCAGCTCCTGGATCCCGGCCGCCCAGTAGAGGGGCGTGAACGCCAGCGGCGAGGCGGCGAACACGCAGCCGGCCGTCGCGGCCGCCGGCGCGCCCAGTCCGCCGCGACGGGCGAGCCGCGCCACCAGGGCCGCGGACGCGCCGTGCAGCAGGAGCCGGATCCAGGCGTGCGGCAGCGGATCCAGCCCGAACAGAGGCCAGGTGGCCAGCCAGTAGAACTGCTGGCTCAGCCAGCGCGCGGGCATGCCGGCCGGCCCGTCGATGACACCGGCCGCGCGCGCCAGGAGGCCCCAGTCGTCGCGGCACCACCAGGCGCCCAGCACGGGAAGGTGGCCGAGCACGGCGGCCAGGAAGGCCGCCGCGGGCGCGCCGCCCACCCGCGCCGTGAACGAGGCCATGGCAGGTCGGGCCGCGCGACCGGTGGGGCCGTCGGCGGGAACCGGGCTTTGCAGGACAGGTTCTTCGGTCACGTCGGCTCCGGTGAGTGCGTCTGGGTAGGGCATGGTAACCAATCGCACCGGGTTTTGAAACCCGGAGCCGTTGCTGCTATCATGCGGGAAACGCCCCGCGCGCGCCCGTGGCCATGCCAAGGTGCCGAACGTGACCGGGTCCAGACCTTGAACGGGACCACGGTCCCCACCCAGCAAGGACGAGTGACGATGTCCGCAGTGCGATTGCTGTCCCCCCGCTTCCAGGCGGCCCCGGTGGTCGCCCTGCTGATCCCGATGCTCGTCCACGTGGCTGCCTGCCGCTCGGAGCCGCCGGCGCCGGGCGCGCTGGCGATGGACCCCGCCCAGCACGAGGCGTGGGAGATCGCCCTGGTCGAGATGCGCATCGACAAGAACGAGGAGTTCGCCGACGCGCAACGCACGCCGCTGCCCGCGGAGAAATTGCCCGCGTTCGAGGGGCTGAACTACTACTTCCCCAAGCCCGAGCTGCGCTTCCGCGTCCCTCTCGTGTTCGAGGCGAAGCCCGACACGGTCACCCTCGTGAAGCGCAAGGGCAACGAGGTGCGCTACGTGCGTCGCGGCACCGTCGCCTTCACGCATGAAGGGCGGACGCACCGGCTGGGCGTGTTCGCGCCGGCCGATGCCGGCGCGGACGACCACCTGTGGCTGCCGTTCTACGATGCGACCTCGGGCCGGGAGACCTACGGCGGCGGGCGCTACCTGGACCTGCGCCGCGATGCCGACGGCATGGTCGACCTTGACTTCAACTATGCCTACAACCCGCTGTGCGACTACAACCCGGACGCGTTCAACTGCACGCTGCCGCCACGCGGGAACACGCTCGACTTCGCGGTCGAGGCCGGCGAGAAGCTCTTCGCGGGGGACCACTAGTGCCGCGCCCCCGGCATCGCCTGCCGCTCCCGGCTGTTGCCGCACTGGCGCTGCTGGCCACGGCAGCGGCGCTCCCGGCGCCGGCCGCCGCCTGGCAGGCTTCCGCCGGCTGGGCGGTGGCCGACGTCGGCCTGCACGACGACCGCGGCGGCCTGGTGCTGGGCCTGGGCGCGCGGACGCCGCTGGTCCCGGCCGCGCTGGACCTGGCCTACGCGCTGGAGTATGTCCAGAAGCGGGGGGCCCAGCCGACCTGGTTCGCCGACCCGCAGGACGGGTTCGTGCTGGACGATGCCGAGGTGACGCTCCACGTGGTCCAGCCCGTGGCCATGCTCGAGCTGGCGATGATGCCGGTGGGCCTGCCGCGGCCGCGGGCGGGGCTCTCGGCCGCGCTCAAGCTCGCCGAGGAATGGTCGTCGTTCCCGGGCGCGCCATCCGAGGCCTGGGGCTACAACGATGTCGACTTCTGCGCCCATCTGGGGCTGGCCTGGCGACTGGGGCCGCTGGACCTGGAAGTCCGCCACGTGCGCGGGCTGACCGACCAGCTGGTGCTGGACCCGGCCGTCGCCGCGGCCAAGGCCGAGGACCCGCTGCCGGGCGTCTCGGCGCCCCGCGAGGGCGCCCGCGTGTCCCATTGGCAGTTTGCCGCCGGCCTCGCCTTCTGACCGTCCGCCCGGCCGTCGGCGCCGCCGACCGGCCATTCCGCGTCCGTCGGGCCCAGCCGGCCGGTGCCAGCGCGGGCCTATCGCATTGCGCTGCAATCGATTCCCCGTTGATGTCCAGGGCACGGAACTTGCTTTTGACACCCCGGAAGTCTGCCCGGACGCCCGACGGACCCGACGACAGGGACGGCCATGCCCCGTATCGACGCCTTCCTGAAGATCATGCAGGAGTACAGCGTCTCGGACCTGCACCTGAGCGCGAACTGCGAGCCGATGCTGCGCATCAACGGCGTGCTGCAGCGCGGCGAGCACCGTCCGCTGACGGAGGAGGAGCTCCGGGTCACCATCTACGAGCTGCTGAGCGAATCCCAGATCGCGAGCCTCGAGGCCGACGGCGACCTGGACCTGGCCTACACCCTGCCCGGCGTGGCGCGCTTCCGCATCAACGTCTACAAGAAGTACCCGGGCCTGGCGGCCGCCTTCCGCATCATCCCCAACGAGATCCCGACGCTCGAGCAGCTGGGCATGCCCCAGACGCTCAAGTCGATGCTCACGGCGCGCTCGGGCCTGATCCTGGTGACGGGACCGACGAACTCCGGCAAGTCGACCACGCTGGCGGCGATGGTCAACCACCTCAACGAGACACTGCACGGGCACATCATCACGCTCGAGGATCCGCTGGAGTTCATCCACCCGAACCGCAACTGCCTCATCAACCAGCGGCAGGTGGGCGAGCACTGCCAGTCGTTCGCGTCCGCGCTGCGCGCCTCGCTGCGCGAGGACCCGAACGTGATCCTGGTGGGCGAGATGCGCGACCTGGAGACCATCTCGCTGGCGCTGACCGCGAGCGAGGTCGGCCAGCTCGTGCTCGGCACGCTGCACACGCGCTCGGCGGCGCAGACGATCAGCCGCATCGTCGACCCGTTCCCGGGCAACCAGCAGACGCAGATCCGGCACATGCTGTCGGAGGTGCTCGTCGGCGTGGTGTCGCAGCAGCTGGTGCGGCGGGCCGACAAGAAGGGCCGAGTGGCGGCGCTGGAGATCCTCGTCGGCAACCCCGCGATCCGGAACCTCATCCGCGAGCAGAAGAGCCACCTGATCAACAACGCGATGACCACCGCCCGCAAGGAGGGCATGCAGCTCCTGGACCAGCACCTCGGGCAGCTCATCGCCGAGGGAGTGATCACCTCCGACGAGGCCGTGCGTTTCGCGGCCGAGCCGGCCAGCCTGGCCCAGCGCGCGCGCAGCGAGGCGCGCCCAACCCCGGTGCACGCCTGACATGGCCAACGCGCGCCCCGAACGCCTCGACCAGATCCTGATCCGCCTTGGTTTCGCCACGGCGGACCAGGTGGCGCAGGCGCTGCGCAAGCAGCAGGGCCTGGGCGGACGGCTGGGCACGCACCTGGTGTACGCCGGGCACGTCACCGAGGACCAGCTGTCCCGCGCGCTCTCGGCGCAGTTCGGCGTGCCGGCCTTCGACCCGGCGCGGCAGAAGGCGTCGACGGAGCTGCTGGAGCGGCTGCCCGCCGGCTTTGCACGCCAGCACCTGGTGCTGCCCCTGGCCGTCGACGAGGAATCCGGGACGCTGTCGCTGGCGGCGGTGGACCCTCGCGACACGACGGCGATCGGCGAGGCGACGCGCCTGCTGCGCTGCCGCCAGGTCGCCGTCTGCGTCGTGCCCGAGGTGACGCTCGAGCGGCTGCTGACCGGCGGGCTGGACGGCGACGGCCTGCACGGGCCGCGGCGCCTGATCGAGCTGCCGGAGCTGTTCGCGGGCGCCGATGGGCCGGCCGCGACGGCCCAGCCGCAGGCGGCTACCGAGGTTGCAACCGACCCGGCGGTGCTGCTGGTGACCGCCCGCCCGTTCCTCGCCAGCTTCCTGGTCCCCCTCTTCGAGCGCGAGGGCCGCACGCTGGTCGTGGCGACGGACCCCGCGCAGGCGGGCGAGCTCCTGGCGCGCGGCGGCATCGGGCACGTCCTGGTCGCCGAGGACATGGCTGCGGCCTGGCGCGAGCGCGCGCAGGCCGCCGCGCCCGGCGCGTCGCGACCGCCGGTCACGCGGCTCGGACCGGTCGGCGAGACCCTGCTCGGAACCGCGGCGCCCTATGCGGCCCTGCGCCGAAGCCTGCTGGGCGCCCTGCAGCTGCTGGCCGATCAGGCCGGCGAAGGCCAGCCGCAGCCGCCGGCGTACGACCTGCGGCGGCGCGACGTGCGGGCCCGCGGCGCGGCGCTGGGACTCGAGCTGCTTGCCGTCGACGCGCTGGTGGCGGCCGTGCTGATGCTGGCGCCGGCGGCGCCGCCGGCCGCGAACGTCGAGGCGCTGCTGGCCGACGACGGCACCGGCATCGACTGGCCGCGCACGCTGGCCGCCGCCGCGGCGGTGGCGTTCCCGTGGCGTCTCGAGGCGGCGCTATCGGCGATGCGCCCGCTGCTGGGCGGGCGCGTGAACCTGGACGAGTTCGGCCGCAACGACGCCGAGGCGGCGCTGGCGGCGCAGGTTCTGGCGCTGGCCTGGCACCATCGCCAGCGGGCCGGCACCCTGGCGGGTACCGGCGAGTCGCATACCGCCAACCGGAACGCCTCGCTGCGGGCCCGCGGCGGCCAGCTGGCGCGCCCGGAAGTGGTCGAGCACTACCTGCAGGTGCTTGCCCGCACGGAGGACGACCTGGTCGCGGCCGCAGGGCAGCAGCTGCTGCTGGTCGGGGGCGATCGCCCCCTGCGCCACCTGGCAACGCGCCTCGGCCACCTGGGCTACCGCACCGTGACCGCGCGCACGCTGGACGAGGCCGCGGAACTCTGTGCCCGGCAGGCGCCGGCGGCGGTGCTGGTGGACGAGGGCAGCTTCCCGCACGAGGTCCTGCGCGCCCGCGCGCGACTGACCGCCGGCGCGCGCCTGCCCGTCTTCGCCGTGACGGTCGAGGCCGATCCCTCGCGGCTGCTGACGCTGTTCGACGCGGGCTTCGACGACGTCTTCACGCTGCCGCGTGACCTGGACGTGGTGGCGGCGCGCCTGCGCAAGGCGCTGCGCGCGCCGGCGTCGGACACCCACGGCGGCGCCCCGGCGGCGCCGGTGCGCCCGGGCGCCTTCCAGGCGTCGTTCACGGCCTTCGCCTTCACGGACCTCATGCAGACGCTGAGCCAGAGCCTCAAGTCCGTGCGCATCGACCTGCAGCGGCCCGGCGGCGAGCGCGCGGTCGTGTTCCTGGACCGGGGCCAGCTCGTGCACGCGGCCTGCGGGACGCTGCGCGGCGCCGAGGCCGTCTACCGCGTGATCGCCTGGGAGGACGACGGCGCCTTCGCGGTGGAGCCGGAGTCGGAGTTCCCCGCGCCCAACATCGGGCTGCCGCTCGAGTCGATCCTCATGGAAGGCTGCCGCCTGCTCGACGAGAGCCGCATCCGGCCCTGAAGCGGCGCGCCGTGGCGATCACCGCGGATGCGGCTTGAGCAGCAGCATCGCGCCCAGCAGCACCAGCAGCACACAGACCAGCACCTGGAAGAGTCGCTCGCTGATGCGCACGTGCAGGCGATGCCCCAGCCAGGCGCCGAGCAGCGTGGCCGGCAGCACGGCCAGTCCCGACCACAACCGCGGCGCCGTCACCAGCCCGTTCGCCACGTACGCGGGCACGCGCACCAGCGTCATCAGCAGGAAGATCGTCATCAGGTGGCCGCGGAAGACCGTCTTGTCCGCCGCGCTCAGGTGGTACCAGATGATGACCGGTGGTCCGCCGGTGCCGAACAGGCCGGTCAGCACGCCGGAGACCAGTCCCGTCGGCGGTGCCGCCCAGGCCGGCGGTTGCAGGCGTCCGCCGCGCGGCAGTCGCAGGAAGACCAGGCCGACGGCGACCAGGAACCAGCCCAGCCCCGTCAGCACGATGCCCGGGTCGCCACGGGTCAGCAGTCTCGCGCCCAGCGGGATCCCCACGACGACGCCCGAGGCGATGCCCAGCAGCGAGCGCCAGTGCAGCGCATGTCGCGCGCTCCAGGCCACGAGCATCTCGGCCGGCAGGTTCACCAGCAGCAGCAGGACCACGACATCCTTGATCTCGGGAAAGAGCAGGGCCAGCGAGCCGACGGCCGTCAACCCGGACCCGAACCCGAACAGCACGTAGATGACCTGCGCCACGACCAGCACCAGCGAAGTGACCAGGTACTGCAGAGGACCGGTGAAGATGGTCTCGGGCAAGGGGCCTCCCGGCGTCGGCGGCGGGTCAGAAATCGTGGTGGAGCGTGGCGCGGAGCCACGCGTCATGGTCCGCACCAGGCGCCAGCCAGCGCCAGGGGGCCGGCAACGGAGTGTTGCCCGCCGCCAGGTCGGCGCCCCAGGCGCCCAGGTGCAGGCCCACGCCGGCGGCGACGTCGAGAGGTGTGTCCCCGATGCGGCCCGCGTCGTCGTCGTCGTCGAGGCTGTCGCGCGCGAGGTCGGTGATCCCGGCCGACGCGCGCAGGCTCAGCCACCAGTTCAATCGCTGCTCGGCGGCCAGTCGCAGGCCAAGGACGCGCACCTTGCCGGAGCCCGCGGTATCCGCGTCGCCGTCGCCGGCCGCGGCGACACGCGTGGCACGCGCCTGCGCGTAGAGCACCGACGCGGCCAGCAGGCGGTCGGGGTCGGGCAGGAGGCAGATCGTCGCCTCGATGCGGGCGAGTCGGTTGTCCTGGTCCAGCGCGACGTCCGGCAGCCAGTCGCCGCCGGCGACCGGGCCGGTGAAGTCCTCGCGAAGGCGCTCGGCGGCAAGCGTCAGCACCGATCGCGTGTGCAGTTCGACGAACAGTCGCGCGCGCGCGCTCCACGAACGGGAGGAGGCCGATTCGCCAAGGTCCCAATCGGGCGGGTCGCCGCGGCCCTGCAGGCGGTTGGCCTGGCGGCGGATGTCGCCGGCCACGTCCAGGTAGGCCCGCGGCGAGAGGTCCAGGCGGGCGCCCAGTCCCAGGTCATCGCGCCGGTGCTCGAACTCGTCCGGCGTGTCGGCGTCGGCGTTCCAGCCGCCCCAGACGCTGCGCCAGGTCGCGCCGACATCGACGGGGCCGATCGCGCGCGCCAGGAGCCAGCTGTACGAGGTGCCGGGTCCGTCGCGATGAAGGCCCACGTGGTCCGCATCCGCGGCGCGCACATGGGCGGCGAAGCCGGCCGTCCAGCCGCGGCCGCCGTTCCAGGCCAGGGCGATGGCCGGCCCGGTGCGCGGCTGGTCGTCTCCTGTGGTCCAGCCGTCGCGCGGGTCCACGACGCCGCTGTCGAGCCACAGGCGACCGGCGTGGTCTCGGGCCGAGCCGGGCCAGCGGAAGATGGCGGACGCGTCCTCGAGGCCGTCGCCGCCGCCCAGCGCGGCCTGGCGCGCCGGCGTGCCCGCGGCCGCGGCCGGCAGCAGCGCCAGGAGCAAGGCAACGGTGACGGGCGCCGCGAGCGCGGTCGTCGCCGGCCGCGACCGGCCGGGCGTCGGCATGGTCGGCAAGTCGCGGTTGCCGTTCACGCGGGTCTCCTACGGGAAGGCGAGCGGGCTCGCGGCGATGTCGGGCTGCCCCGTGGCGGCGGAATCGGCGCCGGCGCCGGACAGCGGCACGACCTGCATGTACAGCCGCGCGCGGTTGAGCACCTGGTTCACGTAGCGCACGGTGCGACCGCCCGCGAACGGCCCGGAGACGACCTTGCCCGCCCAGGTCGAGTCAGCCAGCTTCGGCAGCGTGACCGCCACCGAGCCTTCCCAGCGGTTGGGATCGCGGCGCTGCTCGATCGCGATCCGCCGCGCATCGGCGATACGGGTCGGGCCGGCGTGGTACTCGGCCAGCGTGAAGCACCAGCGGTCCAGCGAGTCGCAGTAGCCGTAGGCGTCGTAGATCGTGCGCAGCAGGCGCATCCCGGCCGTCAGGTTCGCGCGCGGGTCCAGCAGGCTGTCGGCTTGCGCCCCGGCCACCGACGGCAGCACCTGCATCAGGCCCAGCGCTCCGGCGATGCTGCGGGCCTCGGGCTCGAAGCGGGATTCCTGGTAGATGAGCGCGGCGACCAGGCGCCAGTCCAGGCCGAAGGCGGCCGCGCGCTCCCGGATCAGGTCGTCATAGCCGCTGATGGTACCCCCCAGGTCCGGGCGCAGGTGCGCGGCGCGGAACTGGCGGATCGAGCGCGGGTCCTCGAAGTAGCGTTCGTGCAGCGTCGCGTAGTCGTGGCTGCGGCGTTCGCGGCCGTCGGCGTCGATGTTCAGGTGCCCGCGCAGGAACGTGTTGAGGGCGGCGCGAAGGTCGGGGCTGTTCTGGCGGACGAACCACACGGTGGGGCGCCGCTCGCCCAGGACCAGGCTGATGCGCACGTCGTCGCGGTAGGTCAGCGCGGCCTGGGCCACCAGGTCGTCGACCACGGCCGCGTCCAGCCGGCCGCGTGCGACCTCGGCCACGAGGTCCTCCGGGTCCAGCCCCGGCGGCGATGTCCCCAGTTCCAGTCCCCAGCCGCCGGCGCGCGAGAGCTCCGCCAGCTCACGCGCGAACGGGTCGTACGCCGGCAGCGTGACGGTCAGGCCGGACAGGGCGGTGGTCGCGTCGGGCCGGTCGTCGTCGGCGGGCAGGACCAGGACCTTGCGGGCGAAGTTCGTCGGGCGCGTCAGGGCCACCCACTGCTCGTGCCCGGGGTCGGCCATGAGGCTGCCGCAGGCGACGTCACCGGTGCCGTCGTTCAGCAGCGACACGATGTCGGCGCCGGGCTCGGCGACGACGGCGCTGACAGTCAGTCCCCGCTCGCGGGCGAAGCGCTCCATGAGGTCGTACTCGAAGCCGGCCTGTCCCCCCTTGTGCAGGAAGTAGTTGCTCGAGTCGTAGCGGAACAGCACCCGCAACGTCCCGCTGCCCCGCAGGTCGCGCAGGTCGCGCTCGACCACCGCGTGGGGGATGGCAGGCTGCGGTGGGGCGTCGTCCGGGCGGGACTTGGGCAGGGGCTCGCGGCAGCCCGTCGCGACCGATACGGCGCAGGCGAGCACGACGGCGACCGTCCGGCGCAGCGCGCGCGGCAACGTGAATCGCGACGGGAACATACGCCCATCGTAGAGCATGGCGCGCCGCCTGGCAACGCCGTTGCGGTGCGGCGTCCCGCCGGCCGGGCGCACGCAAGACCGGGCGGCGCCGCGAAAATGATGGCCGACCGCCGGTCGACGGCGTTTAATAGGGCAGTTCCGGTCGGGCGCCGCGCCGCCGCGGCGCCTGTCTCAAAACACAGGGAGGTTACGCGTCCGATTTTACCGCGCGACCCCACGGCAGGGAGGGCCGTCGCGCTGCTGGCGGCCCTGCTGCCGTGCATCGCGGCGGCGGCGCCGGACGGGCCTGCCGCGGCGGCGACCGAGCTGCGCCTGCTCGACGGCTTCCGGGCCGCGTTCGAGGCGGGCGCGGACGACGAGCCCATCGATGCGGCCTGCGGCACGTCCCTGGTGCGCGCGTACCTGGAGCAGCGTGCGCACCTGGCGCCGTCGGCCGTCGCCGCCATCGACGATCTCCTTGCCTTCGCCAGCGAAGGGGACACGCTGCTGAGCCCGGGCGGCCATTTTCGCCTGGGCTGGGTGCGCGAGGGTGACCACGCCGTGCCCCTGGCCGACACCGACCCCGCCGACGGCATCCCGGATTTCGTCGCCCGCATCGCCGGCTACCTGGACGAGTCGTGGGATCTGGCGATCGACGGGATCGGCCTGGTGGCGCCGCCGGGCGGGCCCATCGACGTCTCGTTCCGCCGCATGCACTTCTTCGGCTACACGGTCCCGGTCGATCCCGTCGCGGGCACCACGCGGATCGTCCTGCACAACTCGTTCGCGCGCTTTCCGCCCAACGACGATCCGGACGGCGACGTGATCGGCTCGGCGCGCATCACGGCGGCGCACGAGTTCCGCCATTGCAGCCAATACGCGGGAAGCCGCTGGAGCGAGGGCGGCTGGACGGAGCTGGACGCGACGTGGGTCGAGGAGCGCACGTATCCGCAGGTCAACGGCTACCACCACTACCTGTACGGCGACAGCCCGGTCCGGCGACCGCTCCTGCCGCTGGACAGCGGAGCGGCCGGCACCGGAACCTATGACGACGCCGTGTTCGAGATCTGGCTGAACGAGCGCTGGGGCGATGTCGTGATGCGGGAGTACTGGGAGCGGCGCGCCGCCGAGCCCTCCAAGGACGTCCTCGAGTCCTGGGACGCCGTGCTGGCGCGACGGGGCACGTCGCTGGCCGCTTCGTGGGCCGGCTTCACCGGCTGGAACCACTTGGTGGGTGCGCGCGCCAGCGCCGGCGTGGGCTATCCCGACGCGGCCGACTACCCTGCCGGCGAGCCGTACGCGCGTGTCGAGAGCTACCCGGCGCGGGTGGCCGGCAACGTCGCGCGGCTGGCCGCTGCGCCCGTCGAGCTGGGCGGCTTCGCGGCGCTGGGCGAGGCGCTGGTGCGCCTGGAATTCGACGGGGACGACGACGGCGGCCCGCTGTCGCTGGCAATCGTGGTGCGCGACGCTGATGGCGGCGCCACGCTGGAGTCGGTGGGGCTGGACGCGGCCAACGACGCGCAGGTCATCCTGCCGACGCCGGCGGACCGGCTGGCCGCCGTCGGCATCGTGGTGGGAAACCCGGCGCGCGCGGGCAAGGCGCGCCCCTGGACCGTCGAGGTCGACACGCTTCCCGGCCCGCCGCCCCCCTTGCGCGGGCGCGTGACGGCCGTGGAACCCAATCCCTGCAACGGCGGCACGTGGCTCGACTGCACGATGACCGCCGGCGCGCGGGCGACGGTCGATATCGTCGATGCGCGCGGGCGCCGCTGCCGGCGCCTCTTCGCCGGCCACCTGGGCCCGGGCAGCCACCGGTTCCACTGGGATGGCCGCGCCGACGACGGCAGGCCGGCTCCCGCGGGCACCTACCTGGCGGTCTTCGGCACGGGCAGCCGCGAGCATGCGCG
>JAYRFB010000131.1:0-42305 GCA_041908585.1 Candidatus Krumholzibacteriia bacterium | reverse complement strand
CGGGCGCCCCCCGTGTGCCGGCGGGCGCCGGGCCGGGGGGGAGCAACCGCGGCGCCGCGCCCCCCCGGCCCGCGGCGCCCCTGCTTGCGGCGTCGAGGAACGCCTACTTCTTGTCGCGCGGGAACGGGCCGTGCGTCGGCACGTTCACGGGCTCATCCTTGATCTTCTGCAGCAGCACCTCGACCGCCTTCTCCAGCTGTGGGTCGCGGCCGGCGATCTCGTGCTCCGGCAGGTTGTCCAGCTCGATGGTCGGCTCGACACCGTGGCCCTCGACGTCGAACTGGCCCTGCATGTTGAACAGCCCGAACTCGGGGAACGTCACCGAGCCGCCGTCCATCAGCCCCAGCCCGCGGCTGATGCCGACCAGCCCGCCCCAGGTGCGCGTGCCGATCACCGGTCCCAGCTCGTAGAACTTGAAGTAGTACGGCAGGGCGTCGCCGCCGCTGCCGGCATAGCCGTTGCTGACCATCGCCAGGTGGCCGGCGAAGGCCGTCCCCGGCGTGCGCCAGTCCTGGCCGTAGCGGGGCTTCCACAGGTTCACCAGCTTGCGCCGCAGCACGTCCATCACGAAGTCGGGGATGAACCCGCCGCCGTTGAAGCGCTCGTCGATGATCAGGCCTTCCTTGCGCAGGTTCGGGTAGTAGCCCTTGGCGAAGCCGACCTGCCCGTCGATCGCGGTGTTCGGCAGGTGCAGGTAGCCGATGCGGCCGCCCGACAGATCGTCGACGCGGCGGCGGTTGGCCTGCACCCAGGCCTCGTAGAGCAGTTCCGCCTCGCTGGCGATGGGTTCCACCGTCAGCTCGCGGCTGCCCTTGCCGTCGGCCGACCCGCCGACCGTCAGCCGGACCTGCCGACCGACCTTGTTCTCGAGCAGGCTGAACGGGTTCGTCGGCGCCCGCAGCTCGGTGCCGTCGATCGCCAGCAGGAACTCGCCCGGCTTCGCGTCGATGCCCGGCGCGTGCAGGGGTGTCGGTGTCCCGCCGTTCCAGTCGCGCTCGTCGAAGACACGCTCGAAACGGTAGCGACCGCTGGCGGCGTCCAGCGTGAACGTGCAGCCCAGCAGGCCGGTGCCCACCCGGGGCTCGTCCGGCAGGTCGCCCGGCGCGACGTAGGTGTGCGAGCAGTTCAGCTCGCCGATCAGCTCGCCCAGCAGCCAGGCGAAGTCGGCCCCGTGCGCCACGTACGGCACCAGCTGGCCGTAACGGGCGTACATGTGTTCCCAGTCCACGCCGTGCAGGCCCGGGTCGTAGAAGAAGTCGCGCTCCTGCCGCCAGGCATCGCGGAACATCTGGCGCCACTCGGCGCGCGGCTCCACGCGCGCCTGCATCTCGCCCGTGCGCAGCGGCTCCTCGGCCGGCTTCTGCTCCGCCTTGGCGTCGACCAGGCCCCAGGTCTGTCCGTCGCGATAGAGGATCCGCTTGCCGTCGTGCGAGAGCCCGAAGCCGTCGGCCTTCTCCAGCACGGCCTTGTCCTCGCGCTCGGCCATGTCGAAGACGCGGATCGAGGCGCTGGCGCGCCCGTCGCGACCCTGGTTCGCGGCGAACGGCCGGCTCAGGTAGAACAGCTTGCCGTCGGCGAAGGCCAGGGACATGTAGTTGCCCGGCTCGACGTCCACCGGCACCAGGCGGTCCGCCATGCCGCCAACCTCGATCACCAGCGGCTTGGGCGCGGCCTTCTTGGCGGACTTGTCCTTCTTGTCGCCGTCCTTCTTCTCCTCGCCGTCCTTGCCGTCCTTGTCGCCCTCGTCATCGCCCGCGGCGCCGACCTCGTCGCTCTCGGGCGGGAACGGGTGCGCCACGTCCGCGCGCAGGGGCACCACGTAGATCCCGTCCATGTTCGTCCACAGCGGGTGCAGGTCGTAGCCGCCCAGCGTGGGGGAGAAGTGGCGGCTGGAGACGAAGAAGAGGTAGTCGCCCTTGTCGTCGAAGCAGGGGGCCGAGTCGTCCGTGAAGTCCGTGGTGACGCGGTGCGACTTGCCGGTCGCCAGCTCGTACAGGAAGATGGAGCGGAAGCCGTTGGCCTCGCCCTTGGCGTAGGCCAGCCAGCCGCCGCCGCCCGGCGCCCAGCTCCACTCGTTGATCTCGCCGACCGTCGACTGGTCGACCTTCCTCGTCTCGCCCGTCTTCGCGTCGACCAGCCACAGGTTCATCGCGGCGTCGCAGACGGCCAGGTGCCGGCCGTCGGGCGACCAGCCGAGGCCGGTCCGGTAGGTCGTCGCCCCGGTGGTCAGCTGGCGGGCGTCGGCCAGCCCGTCGGCGGGCGCCACCCAGATCTCGTACTCGCCGCTGTGGTCGCTCAGCCAGGCCAGTTGCGTGCCGTCGGGCGACCACGCGGGCGCCATCTCGCGCACGCCCGGCGTGGCGGTCAGGTTGCGCACGTCGCCCTTCTCGGCCGGCACGGTGAAGATATCACCGCGGGCGGAGAACACTGCGCGCTTGGCGTCCGGCGCCACGTCGGCGCCGGCGACCAGGTCGGCCACATCCTTGATGGACGGGCGCGTCAGGGCGTTGTCGCTGCGCAGGGTGACCGTGACCTTGCGGGTGGCGCCGCTGGCCAGGTCCAGCACGTACAGCCAGCCGCCGTTCTCGTAGACGATGGCGCCCGGCCCGAGGCTCGGGTTGCGCACGTCGTACTCGTCGTGGAACGTCACCTGCCGGTGCTGCTTCGTGGTCGTGTCGTAGGCCCAGATCTGCAGGCGGCCGGTGCGGTCGCTGTTGTAGTAGATCGTGTTGCCGTCCCACATGGGGAAGTTGTCGGCGCCCGCCCAGTCGGTGATGCGCTCGGAGCGGTTGGCCGCGAAGTCGTAGGTCCACACGTCCTGCGCCCAGCCGCCCTTGTAGCGCTTCCAGGTGCGGTTCTCGCTGGGCTCGCGGTTGTAGGCCAGGAGGCGTCCGTCCGGCGAGTAGCTGGACAGGCCCGCCGTGGGCAGCACCATCGGCTGCGGCAGGCCGCCGGCGGCCGGCACCGTGAACAGTTTCAGGTCGCGCCCGGTGTTGCTGGCGCGCTGCGACTGGAAGCGGATCGCGCTGCCGTCGGGCTGCCAGTCGATGACGCGGTCGAAGGACGGGTGCCAGGTCAGGCGCGCGGGCTCGCCGCCGGCGGCCGGCACCACGTACACGTCCGGGTTGCCGTCGTAGTTGCCGGTGAAGGCGACCGTGCGTCCGTCCGGCGAGAACTTCGGCTGCGAGATGCGCCCGGGCGCCGCGGTCAGGCGCCGCGCCTCGCCGCCCCGCGCCGGCACGGACCACAGGTCGCCGGCGTAGGTGAAGACGATCTGGTCGCCGTGGATGTCGGGATTGCGGAGCAGGCGCGCGTCCGTGAAGTCGGGCTCGGCCGCCACCGGGTCGCCGGCCGGCGTGGAGGGCAGCGCGAGGGCCGCCGACGCGATCAGCAGCGGCAGGAGCGCCGCCGTCAGGAAAGCCGGCGCGCCGGGCCGGGCGGGGCGGATCGGGAACGGGCAACGGGACATGGGATCCTCCAAGGGTCGTTTCGGGCTCGGAACGGTCGGGTCGGACGCCTTGCGGGCGCGCCCGGCGGCCGGGCGGCAGGCGGCGGCCCCGTTCGGGGCCGCAACCTGGTTAAGACGCTTTCAGCGTCCCCGGGGTTGCGCGGTCGGCGCCGCCGGGGCGGTCGGGCTGTTCGGGGCCGCCGGGGCCGCCGGCCGGCGCGGCAGCGGGGTCGGATCGGCGGCCAGCGCTCCCGCCAGCCCGGCGATCGCGCGCACGTTCTGCAGCAGCAGGCCGGGGTCCACCTTGTCCAGGTCGTCGGCGTGCGAGTGGTGGTAGTGGAAGTAGGTATCCCCGTCCACGCGGTGACCGATGCCGGGCACGCCACGCTCGACCAGGGGACCGATGTCGGCGCCGGAGCCGCCGGCGCTCACCGCATCGGCGCCCAGCCAGGCCAGCGGCGCGGCCAGCGCCCGCACGCGCTCGACGGCCAGCGAGTCGCCGGCCACCGAGAAGCCGCGCGGTGCGAAGGCGCCCGAGTCGCTCTCCAGCGCGACGACATGGCGGTCCAGCTCGTCGGCGTGCGCATCGCGGTACGCCCTGCCCCCGTACACGCCGATCTCCTCGGCCGTGTAGAGGACCACGCGCACGGTCCGCGCCGGCCGCGCGCCGCCGGCCATCAGTTCACGCGCGGCCGCCATGACCACGGCGCAGCCGGCGCCGTCGTCGTGGGCGCAGGTGCCGACATCCCACGAGTCCAGGTGCGCGGCCAGCAGCACGATCTCCTCCGGCCAGGTCGAGCCGCGGATGTCGGCCACCACGTTGGCGCAGGGGCCGTCACCCAGGTTCCGCGCCTCCATGTACAGGTGCAGGCGCGGGCGCAGGCCGCGGTCGGCCAGGCGCTGCAGCCGCGCCGCGTCCTCCACCGTGACGGCGGCGGCCGGGATGCGCGGCGCGTCGTCGGCGTAGCGCATCATCCCCGTATGCGGCGTCGCCAGGCTGAACGGCGTCACCGAGCGGACCAGGCACGCCACGGCGCCGTGCCGCGCCGCGGCGCTGGCGCCCCGGCTGCGGTACTGCACGGTGCGGCCGTAGTCCTCCCACGGCATGTTGAACAGCACGATGCGGCCGTCCGCCTCGGCGCCGCGGCGTTCCAGCTCGTCGAACGAGCGGACCACCAGCAGCTCGGCCTCGATGCCGTCGGGTCCGGTGCCGTCGCTCAGGCCCAGGCCGAGCAGGCGCAGGTCGAACGCCACCGGTGCGGTGCAGCGCGCCCATTCGCGTCCGCGGACCCAGACCGGTACCGTCACCGGTTCGGTCCACACGCTGTCGAAACCGGCGGTCCGCAGGGTGCCCACGGCCCACTCCACCGCCCGGGACATCGCCGGGCTGCCGGCCGGCCGGGCCCCGACCAGGTCGCAGAGGTCGGCCAGGGCGCGCCAGGCGAAGGTGGCGGTGTCGGGGGTCGCGGTCGCCGTCGTGTCGTCGGCACCTGCGGCCACGGCGGGATCCGTTGCCGCCGTCAGCAGGACGAGCGCGAGCAGCAGGGGTGCAAGCAGCAGGGATGCAGGCGGCAGGTGCGCGGTTCGGGCCATCGGGTCGCTCCTGGTCCGGGGGCGGCCGCCGGGGTCGGCTCCCGGATACCGTCATCCGGGGCCCCGGGGCCGGGTGGAACGGCCGCGGCCCCCGGCGCCGGCGGCCGCAGCCCCGCTCACGCTAGCAGAGTCGCGCCCGACTTTCACCGGGCGCGCGGCCGGTCAGTTCCCCAGCCGCTTGAACACCTTGTCGATGCGCTTGAGCGCCATGTTCAGCTCGGTCTTCGTGATGTTCAGCGGCGGCGCCAGCCGGATGACGTTCTCGTGCGTCTCCTTGCAGAGCATGCCTTCCTTCATCAGCTCCTCGCAGTAGGGCCGCGCCTTGCGGTCGAGCACGATGCCGATCCACAGGCCGCGCCCGCGCACCTGCTTGATGGGCTTGTACTTCAGCTCCTGCAGCTTGGCCAGGAACCAGGGGCCCAGCTTGGCGCTGTTCTCGACCAGCTCCTCCTCGACCAGCACCTTCATCGCCTCGCGCGCCACGGCCATGCCCAGCGGGTTGCCGCCGAACGTGGAGCCGTGATCGCCGGGATGGAACACGCCCATCACGTCCTCGCGCGCCAGGAAGGCCGACACCGGGTAGAAGCCGCCGCTGAGCGCCTTGCCGACGATGACCGCATCCGGCTGCACGTCCTCGTGCTGGAAGGCGAACAGCTTCCCGGTACGGCCGAGCCCCGACTGGATCTCGTCGCAGATCAGCAGGACGTTGCTGTCGCGGCAGAGCTTCTCCGCCTGCTTGAGGAAGCCCTCGGGCGGCAGCTTGATGCCGGCTTCGCCCTGGATCGGCTCGACCAGGAACGCGGCCGTGTTCGGCGTGATCGCGGCGGCCAGCGCCTTCGCGTCGCCGTAGGGGATGATGACGAAGCCCGGCGTGAAGGGCCCGAAGCCGTCGCGGTACTGCTCGTCGGTGGAGAAGCTGACGATGGTCGTCGTGCGGCCGTGGAAGTTGTCGGCGCAGACGATGATCTCGCACTTGTCCTTCGCGATGCCCTTGACCTTCTCGCCCCACTTGCGCGCGGCCTTGACCGCGGTCTCGACGGCCTCGGCGCCGGAGTTCATCGGCAGCACGCGGGGGAAGCCGGTCAGCGCGCAGACCTCCTCGCAGAAGTGCGGCAGCTGGTCGTTCCGGAAGGCGCGGCTGGTGAGCGTCACGCGCGAGGCCTGCTTCTTCAGCGCCTTGACCAGGCGCGGGTGGCAGTGGCCCTGGTTCACCGCGCTGTAGGCCGCCAGGAAGTCCATGTAGCGCTTGCCGTCGACATCCTCGACCCACACGCCTTCCGCCTTGCGGATGACGATGTCCAGCGGGTGGTAGTTGTGGGCCCCGAACTTCTCCTCGATGGCGATCAGCTTGTCGGTCTTCAAGATGGTCCCTCCGGATGGATCCTTCGGCGCCGCCGCGCGCCATTGCCGAAACCGCGCGGCCAAGATAGCCGCCGCGTGCGGGCATTTCCACCGTTGCGGCTCCCCCTGCGGCCGTCGTCGCCCGGCCGCGAACGACGTCGAAAATTTTGCTTTACTTTTAGAAGAACTTTGAATATTAAAGTATGTGCGCCGGGCGGGCGACAAGCCGGGGACGGATCCCTGGCCGGCACCGCAGGCGCACGACGGCCGGTTGGCGGCGTCCGGGCCCTGCCCGCGGCGACCATCTGCCGGTCAGGTCCAGCGGTTCGGCCAGCCGGGTCCAGACGGAGCGACGGACTCCCTGCGGGGGCCGGGGAGGATCCCCGGGCGGCAATGAGGGGCGGGTTCACTGGTCCTGGGTGCCAGCCGCCCCTCGCCGGCCGACCGCGGCACACGGATGTGCCGCGGAAGCAGCCGCCGGACCCGCGACAGGAACTGGCAGGGCGGCCATTCCTGGACTTCAGGGACCGGCCCGGACCGACAACCGGCACCACAGCGGCCGGTCCCTGATCTGCGCAGGCGCGGACGGCAGCCACGCCGCAAGGATGCGGCGAGCCGCCGCGACAATGACGCCCGGCAGGGAGGCCGGCAGTCATGGCGCGAGCCAAACGCCCCGCACCGGCCGTACCGGGGCGGGAGCCGTTGCCGTCGCTCATCCACGGCCGGGTCAGGCTCCTTGTCCTGTCCCGGCTCGTCGCCGTGCCCGCTGCGCACTCCTTCACCCAGTTGCGACGTGACCTGGGCCTGACCGACGGCGTGCTCTCGGTGAACCTGGCGCGCCTGGAAGCCGCTGGCCTGGTCCGTATCGAGAAGACCTTCGTCGGCCGCCGACCGCAGACCTTGATCCGCCTGACCGAAGACGGACAGGCGCAGTTCAGGCGTTATGTGGCGGAGTTGCGAGCCATCGTGCCGGGACTGGACGGCTGACCGCGCTTGCCGGTGCAGCCTTGATTGACATACAGACAGCGCGTATAATCAAATGTTGACATTCTGACCACCGTAGATATTGGATGACGATATCGATTTTACAAACCGTTGCCATGCTGTATGTTACATTGCCGATTGAGTATCAACAACATAAAGAAATCGCGTATACTAATTGCTCCTTGCCGCTTGAGGCCAACAGGATGGCCGACACGACAAGGAGGACCCATCCGTGGAACACATCGCCCCGTTCCCGCCCACCACCCGATCCCGCAACCTGACCCGCGCCGGCAGCCGCTGGCTGGCTTTCGCGCTGGTCGCCGCCGCGTCCGGACCTCTGGCGGACAGGCCCGTATCCGCCGGTCCCGCCGACACCACCGTCGAGCGGACGGTCCATTGGGCCGCCTCCCCGCTGCGCGACGCCCTGGGCCACAGCCTGCCGCCGCCGGCGGGATACGAGGTCTGGCTGAGCGCCGATGCCGGCGCCGAGTCGCTGGTGGCCGTCGCCGCCGATACGCTGCAGAAGCTGGCCCTCGAGCCGGGGGTCACCTATGTGGTCCGCGTCCGCGCATTCGCCGCCGGCGGCGCCAAGTCGGGCTTCAGCGAACCGTCGGATCCGTTCACGGTCCCCCGGGGCGTCGCCGGCAACCCGGCGCCGGCGCTGACGGCTTTGCTGGGGCCGGCGTGGCCGAACCCGTTCAATGCCCGCGTGACCCTGGCCTATGAAGTGCCGTCGTCGCCGGCCGGCGGCGAGGCTCCCGAACTGTCGATCCACGACCTGCGCGGCCGCCGCGTCGCCAGGCTGGTCCTCGACAGCCGCCCGGGCGCGCACACCGTCGAGTGGAACGCCGCCGATGCGCAGGGCCGGCGCCTGCCGTCTGGCATCTACCTGGTGCAGTTCGTGTGCGGCGGGCGGCGGGAATCGCTGCGGCTGACCCTGGTCTCGTGAGGGCACCGCGAACAGGTGCCCGCGCGGCCAGCCAAGCGACCGGCAACCGCAGGTGACACAATTTTGACCATACGCGATGTATTTGATTAATGCTGCTCCTGTGCTATCATTAAGGGCAGAGGAGACCGCACGGCGTCCGCAGTCCGGGGCGCCGTGCCCCGCATCGCCCCCTTACCGCACGAGGAACCCGGCATGAAGCTGCGCCTGGCCCGCCTGTCCGTCCTGCTGCTGATCCTGGCAGCCGTCGCGCCGATCGCGCGCGCGGACGTCATCATCTCCGAGTTGTGCGACCCGCGCCTGAACTACCTGACGGATCGCTACATCGAGATCTGGAACGGCGGCCCGGCCAGCGTGGACCTGACCGGCTGGCAGCTGATCGCCGTGGGCAACGGTTCGGAGATCTTCACCTGGAACCTCTCGGGCAGCATCGCGCCGGGGCAGGCCCTGGTGGCCGGCGACCAGACCCTGACGATCCCGTTCACGGTGAACTTCCCGGCCGAGGCCTGGTCGACCAGCAACTCGACCTGGAACGGCAACGTGAACGATGGCGCCAAGCTGAAGAACAACCTGGGCGTCGTCGTCGAGAGCCTGGTGGTGCCGGCGAACAACTTCGAGAACAAGACGATGGTCCGGAACCCGGACGTCACCGCGCCGAGCCTCTCGTTCAACGCCGCGCAGTGGACGTCCCTGGCCGTGGACCTGCCCACCGACGCGACGCCCGGCGTGCACAACCCCGTCGTCTCGCAGGGCCCGGAGATCACCGCGATCGTCACCGTGCCCGCGCTGCCGCTGCCCGGCCAGGCGGTCGAGGTGCAGGCCACCGTGACCGACGCGGCGTCGACGATCACGACCGTGACCCTCAACTGGGGCACCGCCACCGGGTCGCTGCCCAACGCGATCCCGATGACCAGCGCCGGCGCCGGGCTCTACCAGACCAGCGCGCCCATCCCGGCGCAGGCCGCGGGCGCCACCGTCTACTTCACCGTCACTGCCGCGAACGCGATCCCGGCCCAGACCGTGTCGCCCGAGCAGAGCTACAGCCTGCCGGTCGTGGCGACCATCGCCGCCATCCAGGGCGCGGGCACGACCTCGCCCTACGCCGGGCAGGCCGTCGCCACCTCGGGCGTCGTCACCGCGGCGTTCGGCTCGAGCTTCACGGTCCAGGACGGCGCCGGCGCCCGCAGCGGCCTGTGGGTGACCGGCGTCGCGGCCCCCGCGGTCGGCACCGCGGTCGACCTGCGCGGCACCGTCGCCGAGGTCGACGCCAACACCGTCCTGACCGGCGCGCAGTTGACGGGCTCGGCGCCCGGCAGCGCCCCGGCGCCGACTGTGGTCACCACCGGCTCGGCGGCGGGCGAGGACTATGAGGGCGTGCTCGTGCAGGTGGTCGACGCCGCGTGCACGGTGACCTCGCCGTCGACGTTCACCTGGATGGTCAGCAACAGCGGCGGCGCGGTGAAGGTCGACGACATGGCCGTGACGCCGTCGCTCGTGCTGGGCACGCGCTACACCGTCACCGGGCCGGTCAGCGGCGCCACGGCCGCGGCCGGCATCGTGCCGCGCACGGCCGGCGACATCGCCTTCGTCGGCGACACGTTCGCGCCGCAGCTGGCTGCCGCCGCGGCCACGGGGCCGACGTCGGTCACCGTGACCTTCTCGGAGTCGGTGGCTGCTGTCAGCGCCGCCGTCGCCGCCAACTACGCGGTGACCGGGTGCACCGTCACGGCAGCGGTGCCCGTCGTCGGGCAGCCGGCGATGGTCACGCTGACCGTCACGTCGATGGCCTCGGGCGGCCACACGCTGACGGTCAACGGCGTGCAGGACCTGTACGGCAATGCGGCCAGCGGCGCCTCGCTGGCGTTCTCGTTCTACGGCGGCAACATCCCGCCCGGCTACTACGCGTCGGCCGAGGGGCTGACCGGCACGGCGCTCCAGTCGGCGCTGCACGCGATCATCGACGGCCACACGTCCATCGGCTACGACTCGCTGTGGAACGCGTTCTACACGACCGATGACCGGTCCGGCAACAAGGTGTGGGACATCTACTCGGACGTGCCGGGCGGCACGCCGCCGTACGTCTACACCCTCGGCACGGACGAGGGCGGATCGGCCGACGGCGAGGGCGACGGCTACAACCGCGAGCACACCTGGCCGACCAGCTGGTTCAACGACGCCTCGCCGATGCGCACCGACCTGTTCCAGGTCTACCCGACGGACATCTACGTGAACAACCGCCGCGGCAACTACCCCTACGGCGAGGTCGACGCCCCGACCTGGTCCTCGCTCAACGGCAGCAAGCTGGGGCCATGCGTGTATCCCGGCTACTCCGGCACCGTGTTCGAGCCCATCGACGAGTACAAGGGCGACGTCGCGCGCAACTACTTCTACATGTCGACGCGCTACCTCGGCGAGGATGCCAGCTGGCCGGGCAGCCCGATGGTGGACGTCGCGGTGCTGCTGCCCTGGGCCGAGGCGCTGCTGCTGGAGTGGAACGCGATGGACCCGGTCAGCCAGAAGGAGATCGACCGCAACGAGGCGATCTACGCCATCCAGCACAACCGCAACCCGTTCATCGACCGGCCGGACTTCGTGCAGAAGGTCTTCCAGCCGGAGTTGAGCCCGGTGCCGCTGCCGGTCCCGGCCGGGCAGGCCCTGCTGCGCCAGAACGTGCCCAACCCGTTCAACCCCGCGACGGTGATCCGCTACGAGTTGTCGGCGCCGGCAGCGGTCGAGCTGCGCGTCTACGACCTGGCCGGGCGGCTGGTCGACACGCTGCAGGCCGGGCCGCAGGCCATCGGCGCGCACGAGGTGACCTGGCAGGGCCGCGATGAGCGCGGCCGCGCGGTGGCGGCGGGCGTCTACGTCTACCGGTTGCAGGCGGGCGGGGAGGTCCTGACGCGACGGATGGTGCTCGCGAAGTAGCGGCACCCAGCCACTGCGCTCGACGGCGAGCCGGCCGCCTCCTGGCGTCCGGCTCGTTCATCTCCATGCCCCGCAACACCTTCATGATTTCCCAACGAACTCCCCAGCTTTCCTTCAGGCCGCGGCGCCGCCACTGTCGCTAGCCTCCTCGTGCACGTTGCGGGCCGCCCATGGCGGCGCCGCTGTCACACCAGACGAGGGAGGAAGGACGTCATGAAGCGAATCGCCAGGGAGACGGCCAGGGAGAAGGTCGTGGGGATCGCCAGGGGCATCGCCGGCACGTCGATGTTCGTGCTGATGTTCGCGCTGGCCTGGGTGCCGGCCAGCACGGCCGACGGGATGCAGACGGACTGGTCGGCCGGGCCGGGCGCCACCGGGCCGCTGGCGGCCTGGGACGCGCGCTTCGAGGCGGCCACCCAGGTCTCCTGGCGGGCGGTGCCGGGGCAGCTGGCGCTGGCCGGGCAGGCGCTGCCGGCGGCGCAGCTGCACCAGCTGGCCGCGGGGCAGACGGGGGCCTTCGGGATCGAGGCGGGCGACCTCGACGGTGACGGCGACGCCGACCTCGTCACGGCGGCGGAGACGCTTGGCGACCTTGTCGCCTGGTACAACGACGGGGCCTCGCCGCCCGGCTTCACCGCGCGCGTGATCGACGGCGAGTACCCCGGGGTCGCGGGGATCGCGATCGCCGACATCAACGACGACGGCCACCTCGACGTCGTGGCCACCACCGGTGTCGTCGCCAGCCGCATCAGCTGCTACCTGGGGGACGGGGCGGCGGAGCCGACATGGACGCGCTCGGACCTGGAGACCGCCTGGAGCGAGGGCTGGGAGATCGCGACCGGCGACGTCGACGGCGACGGCCGGCTCGACGTGCTCGGCACGAACCTCACGCAGGGCGATGTCGTCTGGTGGCGCAACGACGGCGCCCAGCCCATCGGCTGGACGCGCCGGGTCATCGATGCGTCGTTCGCCGGCGCGCACTCGGTGCGCGCGGGGGACATCGACGGCGACGGCCGCGCGGACATCGTCGCCACGGGCACGCCCGCCAACCAGATCGCCTGGTGGCGCAACGAGGGCGGCGACCCCATCGCCTGGACCCGGCGCACGCTCGCATCCGCCTTCTTCGGCGGCCGCTCGGTCCGGCTGGGGGACATCGACGGCGACGGCGACCTCGATGTCGTCGGCGGCAACTTCGACGCCCGCGTGGCCTGGTGGTCCAACCCCGGCACGATCACCGGCTCCTGGCCTTCCCAGCTGGTCACCGCCGCGCTCGGGCAGGCGCACCAGGTCCAGCTTGCCGACATGAACGGCGACGGGCGCCTGGACGTGCTGGTAGCCGGGTACGGGGGCAACGTGGCGGCCTGGTTCGAGAACGGCGGCCTCCCGGCACCCATCGCCTGGACGAGGCGCAACGTGGACACCCTGCTGCCGCGACCCCTGGCCATCGCGGCCGCCGACGTGGACGGCGACGGCGCGCTCGAGTTCCTGGCCAGCTCGAACACGACGCACGTCTTCAACTGGTACGAGGTGACCTCGTTCGCGACCGCCGGCGAGCTGACCAGCTCCGTCCTGGACACGGGCGCGGGCGGCCCGCTCGTGCTGGACTGGGACGCCGCTCTGCCGGCCGGCACGTCGCTGCAGCTGGCGGTCCGCGCGGGCGACGATCCGGGCGACCTCGGCCCCTGGTCGCCGGCCCTGGCGGTGCCCGGTGCCGTCGTCGAGCCGGGCGGGCGCTACGTGCAGTACCGCGCCGAGCTCGCGACCGGCGACCCGGCCGTCTCGCCGCTGCTGCGCGAGGTCGCCGTGCGCCGCTCGCTTGCGCCCGCGCCGCACCTGCCGGGCGGCCTGGGCCTGGGCGCGTTCCCCAACCCCGCCAACCCTCGGGCAGTCCTGGCCTTCGCGCTGCCCGCGGCGACGCGCGCCTCGCTGCGGATCCTCGACGCGCGCGGGATGGTCGTGCGCACGCTCGACCTGGGCGAGCGCCCTGCGGGCCGGCACGAGGCGGTCTGGGACGGGACCGACGCGGCGGGTCGCGCCGTCGCCAGCGGCAGCTACCTGGCGCGGCTGGTCACGGGCGCGGGGACGGCCTCAGCGCGGCTGACCCTGCTGCGCTGAGCCGGACGGTTCCGTCACCAGGACCAGGTCGGCGCCCGACCGCGCCACCGTCGAGAGCAGCAGCTCGCGGCCGTCCGCGCTGATGTCGAACTCGCCGGTGGCCGTGTCGGGCAGCTGCGCCACGTCGCGCACCGCGCCGCCGTCGAAGGGGCGGAAGGACAGCTGCGTGGCGCCGCCGACCACGCGCGTGAACCAGGCGCCGTCGGCGGTGACTGCGACGTTGTCGGTGGCCGCGCCGTCGTCCTCGGGAACGGCGACGCGGGCCTCGACACCGCCGGCGCGACGCCGGAACAGGCCGGGCTCCGTCTCCTTGAAGTAGGTCAGGGTGCCGTCGGGCTGCTCGTGGAGCGACAGGCACCCGGGGCAGTCGACGTCCGCGGCGCCCGTGCCGTCGACGCGCACCCGCGCGACCTGCCACTCGGCGCCGCGCTCGCGCGAGTAGTACAGCCACTGCCCGTCGGCGGACCAGTGGCCCAGGCGGTGGTGGCCACCGTCGGGCGTCACCTGCCGCTGCAGGCCGGTGGCCACGTCGACCACGACCACCTGCAACCGGCCCGCGCGCGTGACGTTGGCCGCGATGCGCCGCCCGTCGGGCGACCACCGCAGCTTCCGCAGGGCGTCGCCGGCCATCGCCGAGAGCTGGCGGACGTCGCCGCTCGCGCGATCGAGAAGCCACAGTTCGCGGGCGCCCGTGCGCTCGGAGACGAACACCACCGAGCGCCCGTCGGGCGAGAAGCGGCCCTCGGTGTCCAGGCGGGTGGAGGCGGCGGGCGCCAACGGGACCGACGCGGGCGCGGCGAGGCTGCGGATCTCGAGTTCGGTGTCCAGGAGGCTCTCGACGAACACCAGCGGTCCGCGGCCGCCTCGGCAGTCGGGGTGAAGCAGGCGGTGTCCCTTGGCCGGCAACAGGCGGGGCTCGCCGCCGCGGGCCGGCACGCGCCACAGTTCGTAGGTCCCGCGCCAGGTCGCCGAGAGCACGAGCGCCTGCCCGCCGTCGGCCCAGCACAGTCCCCCGGTGGCCGAGAAGCCGCCCGCCACCCGCCGGGCCCGGCTCTCGACGCCGGCCGCGTCCATCACCATCAGGTCCCGCGATGAGCCGCGGTCGCTGCGCACGAAGGCCAGGCTGGCGCCGTCCGGCGAGAAGCGGGGCCACGTATCGCCGCGCGACAGCGGCTCGGGCGCGCTCACCGGCTCGACGCTCCCGTCGGACACGCGCAGGCGCCGCAGGCGCATGGGCTCTTCCTGGCGGTCCTTGGCGGAGTACACGATCGCGGTCCCGTCCGGGGACCAGTCGTGGCCGCCCAGGGCCCAGTGGCCCGGTCCCAGCGCCTGGACGGGCCCGCCGATCGCGGCGACGATGCACAGGCGCGCGCCCGCGTCGGTCTGCAGGGCGAAGGCGATGCGCTCGCCGTCGGGCGACCAGGACGGATGCGTCTGGTCGCCGGGCTCGTCGGTGAGCGCGAAGGTCTCGCCCGTGGCCACGCGCAGCAGGCGCAGGCGGAAGGCGTCGTCGCCGGGCCCGCTGCCCGCGAAGGCGACCATCTGTCCATCGGGCGAGAGCGCCGGCCAGCCCTCCTCGCCCGGCAGTGCGGACAGCGGTCGCTCCTGCCAGCCCGATGCCGCGGGCGCGCCGTCGGCGACCGGGTCGTCGCGCCGTGCCGACGCGCGCAGCAGCACCATGCCGATCGCGGCCAGCCCGACCACCACCACGGCGCCGACCAGCCAGCGTCGACGCGCGGGGGAGGACGGCCGCGGCGCGACCGCCGCCTCGCCGCGCGCGGCGGGGCCGATCGCCGGCGGCGCCGGCGTGGCTCCCGGCGCCCCCGCGGCGACGGCCGGCGACGGCAGCCAGGTCACGGCGGCCGCCAGCCGGTAGCCCTGCTTGGGGATCGTCTCGATGATCGCCTGCGCGCGCGAATCGTCATCCAGCGCCCGGCGCAGCTGGGACACCGCCTGCGTGAGGGCCTCCTCCTGCACGACGGTCCCGCCCCAGACGGCGTCGAGCAGCTCGGCGCGCGTGACGACCTCGCCAGGGCATGCGGCCAGCCGGACCAGCACCGCCATCAGGCGCGGCTCGATCGCGCGCTCTTCCGAGTCGCGCCGCAGCACATGGCGGCGCGGGTGGACATTCCAGCCGGCAACGTGGAAATCGGCGCTCAGGACAGGCCTCCGCGATCGGGTGGGCGCATCGTCGGCTCAATCTACGAAACCGCCGGCAGCGCCGCCCCGCAAAGGCGGCCCTGCCGGCGGCGATGACGCGGCGCGGCTCAGTGCTGGTGCACCGGCTGCCCGGGCGTGCCGTGGGGCGCGGGAGCCGGCTCGGCCGAGGCGTCGTTCCACCAGCGGATGAGCCCCGTCTCGAAGCGGTCCAGCGGGAAGCCGTCCTTGCGCGGCACCACGCGCACCGAGTAGCCGCGGCGCCCGGCACGGCGGCAGGGGATCTCGCCCTTGAAGGTGACGATCCCGTCGGCCGCGCCCGGGCCCTGGGCGAACATCGTGGCGGTCTCGCCGTCGACGATGTTCCCGGCCGTGTCGAGCAGCCCGTGGTAGACCTCGACGAGCACTTCCTCGGCCGGGATCGCGCCCAGCCGCACACGAGCGGCGACCGGCAGCATGGCCCCCATCGGCTGGGCCTTGAGCGGCGGCGTGTCCACTCCCAGGATCGCCACGCCCGCCCAGTTCTCGTGCAGCCGCTGCCGCCAGCGGGCCAGGTCGGTGGCCAGCGCGTGGCCATCGGCGCCGAGGCGCCGCACGTTGTCCAGGCAGGGGATGTAGAAGCGCTCGGTGTACTCCTCGACCATGCGGTTCGTGTTGAACTCCGCGTTCACGGTGCGCATCGAGTTCTTCATGATCCGGGTCCACTCGCGCGGCACGCCGTCCATGCCGCGCTCGTAGAAGGCGGGCACGATCTCCTTCTCCAGCAGGTCGTAGAGGGCCTCGCTCTCCACCTCGTCCTGGTACTGCTGGTCCTCGTGTTCCTCGCCGTCGCCGATGGCCCAGCCGTTGTCCTTGTGGTAACCCTCGCACCACCAGCCGTCCAGCACCGAGAGGTTGATGCCGCCGTTGGGCGGGACCTTCATGCCGGAGGTTCCGCTGGCCTCCAGCGGGCGTCGCGGGTTGTTCAGCCACACGTCCACGCCCTGCACCAGGTAGCGCGCCACCTCGATGTTGTAGTCCTCGACGAAGACGATGCGCTTGCGGAACTCCTCGCGCTCTGCCATGTGCACGAGCTGGCGGATCACTTCCTTGCCGGGGTGGTCCTTGGGGTGGGCCTTGCCGGCGAAGATGAGCTGCACCGGCCGTTCCGGGTTGTTCAGGATGCGGCTCAGGCGTTCGGGATCGCGCAGGATCAGCGCCGCGCGCTTGTAGGTCGCGAACCGGCGCGCGAAGCCGATGGTCAGCGCCTCGGGATCCAGCGCCTCGCTCGCCGACTTGATCCACATGCGGTTGGCGCCGCGACGCTCCATCTGCCGGCGCAGGCGGGCGCGGACGAAGCCCACCAGGCGTTCGCGCATGCGCTCGTGCGAGCGCCACAGCTCGGCGTCCGGGATCAGGGCCACGCGGTCCCACAGCGTCTTGTTGGTCGGCTCCTCGTACCAGCGGGGCCCCAGGTAACGGTCGTACAGCCGCGCGATCTCCGAGCACAGCCAGCTGCGCGTGTGGATGCCGTTGGTGACGTGCGAGATGGGGATCTCCGACTTCGGCACGTCCGGCCAGACGCGCTGCCACATGTCGCGCGAGACGTGGCCGTGCAGTTCGCTGACGCCGTTGGCGAACCGGCTGAGGCGCAGCGCCAGCACCGGCATCACGAACGGCTCGTTCTGGTTGTTCGGGTCCTGCCGCCCGAGGGCCAGCAGCCTCTCGATGCCGATGCCCATCTCGTCGGCCTTGCGCGTCAGGTAGGTGCGGATGAGTTCCGGCGGGAAGTGGTCGTTGCCGGCCGGGACCGGCGTGTGGGTCGTGAAGATGTTGCTCGCGCGCACCATCTCGAACGCCGTCTCGTAGGACAGGCCGCGGTGCTTCATCAGCAGGTTGATGCGCTCGAGGCCCAGGAACGCCGAGTGGCCCTCGTTCAGGTGGCAGACCGTCGGCTCGAGGCCCAGCGCGATCAGTGCGCGCAGCCCGCCGATGCCGAGCATGATCTCCTGCCGGATGCGCATGTCCGTATCGCCGCCGTAGAGGCGCGCCGTGAGGTCGCGGTCTTCCAGGCGGTTCTCCTGCAGGTTCGTATCCAGCAGGAACAGGGGGTTGCGGCCCACCTGCACGCGCCAGATCTGCGCGAAGATCGAGCGCCCGGGATAGTGCACCTCGATCAGGCGCGGCGCGCCGTCGCGGTCGCGCTCGAGCGACATCGACATGTTGTAGAAGTCGTTGACCGGGTACTCCTCCATCTGCCAGCCGTCGTGGTTGAGGTACTGGCGGAAGTAGCCGGACTGGTAGGCCAGGCCCATGCCGACCAGCGGGATGCCCAGATCGGTGGCCGACTTCAGGTGGTCGCCGGCCAGGATGCCCAGGCCTCCGGAGTACAGCGGCAGCGACTCGTGCAGGCCGAACTCCAGCGAGAAGTAGCCGACCAGGCCGTCGCCCACGCCCTTGTGCTCGTTGACGTACCAGGTCGGGCGCGTGAGGTAACGCTCGAGGTCGCCCTGCACGCGCTCGAGGTGCGCCAGGAACGCCTGGTCGCGCTCGAGTTCGCGCACGCGCTGCGCCGACAGCGAGCCCAGCACCGCCACCGGGTTGCCCGCATGCCGGTCCCACTGGTCCGGGTCCACGCGCCGCAGCAGCGAGATGGCCTCCACGTTCCAGGACCACCAGGCATTGCGCGCGATGTCGAGCAGCGGCTTGAGCGGGTCCGGCAGGTTGGGCGTGACGACGAACTTGCGGATCGATGGCATGGGTCGTTCTCCTGGCGCGCGGCTGCGGGCGGATCGTGCATCCCGGGCAGGCACAGGCGCTTGCCCGCGTTTGCTTTCGGCCCCAAACCGCGATAATAAAGCACACATTGGGCGCGGGCCACCACGAAGGTCCGCCGATCACCCACGGCCTGAAAACCGGGTAACAGGATGCACCTCAACCGACTAGGGGTCCTGACGGAGGCGGGCGCGCTGGCGGCCTGGCTGGACGCGCACCCGGCTGCCGGCATCCTCGACGCGCGCCCGGCGACCGCCTACGCCGCCGCCCACCTGCGCGGGGCCGTCTCGCTGCCGCAGGCGGGGGCCGCCGCGAGCCCGGCCGAGCTCGAGGCTGTGCTGCCGTCGATCTTCCTGCCGCCGCGCCACCGCCCGCTCCTGGTGTTCGCGGCGACGGCGCCCGAGGCCGTTCGCCTGGCCCGGGCGCTGGCGGCGCGCGGCCGCGCCCGGGTGGCTGCTGCCGCGCCGAATGCCGGTGGTGAACAGGGCCTGTGCGACCTGCCGCCGCGGCTGCTCGAGCGCGGCGCCTGCCGCCACACCCTCTGGGAGCCTCCGGCCTGGCTGGTGCGGCATGCCGACCTGTTGCCGCCGCCAGCGTTGGGCCCGGCGCTGGACCTCGGCTGCGGCAGCGGTCGCGCGGCCGTGTGGCTGGCGGCGCGGGGATACCGGGTGACCGGGCTGGACCACCAGCCCGAGGCGCTGGCCCTGCAGGCGCGGCTGGCCGCCAGTGAGGGAGTCGCGGTGACTGCACTCTGCGCCGACCTGCGCGTCGAGGGTGCGGTGCCGGCCGGTCCGTGGTCCGTGCTGGTGAACATCCGCTGCCTGCAGCGGCCGCTGCTGGCGCGCCTGCACGAGCTGGTGCGGCCCCACGGCGTGGCGCTCATCCGCGGCTTCCGCGACGCGCCCGGCTGGGCCCCGGATATCACGGCAGCGCACCGCCTGCGCCCGGCCGAGCTGGTCCGCGATTTCGCCGCTGCGCGCTGGGAGGTGTTGGCGCACGAGGAGGGCTTCGACGACGACGGCCGCCCGGCGGCCGGCATCGTGGCCCGGCGGCGTGGCGGCCGTTGAGCGGGCCGGCCCCGGGGCCGGCCCTTCGATCACTTCAGGAGCGTGACCTTGGTCGTGACCTGCCGGCCCGGGCTGTCGACCAGGACCAGGTAGGTGCCCGACGCCAGGCTGCGACCGTCATCGGCCGTGCCGCCCCAGGTCACCCGGCCGGTGCCGGCGGGGAAGGTGTCGTCGGCGAGTCGGGCCACCTGACGGCCGTCCAGGTCGTACACTGTGATGCGCACGCGCTGCGCGCGCTCGAGGTCGAAGCTGATCGTCGTTGCCGGGTTGAACGGGTTCGGCGCGGCCAGTACGCCCGAGAGGCCCGGCACGTCGGAAGTCGGTTCCAACTCCAGCACGGCCTGCGCCATCAGGCTCCACTCGGAGCCGGTGAACGCGGCGTAGAGCCGGAACAGGTACGGGCCTTCACCCTGCAGCGAGGCCGTGGGATCGTCGGCCGAATACTGGCCGTCCTCGTCGCGGCTGAAGGCGACGTCCCAGGTGAGGTCGGGCGTCGCGACTCGCGCGCCCGTGAGGCGGAACTGCGGCACGATCCCGAGGCCGGTCGGCAGCGCCCACTCCAGGCGCGCCAGGCTCCCGTTCCAGCCCGCGTTCAGGACCAGCGTCGACGGCAGCGGCTCGCCGCAGCCCACCGGCCAGGCCCCGACCGTCACGCCGCCATTGCTGTCCGGGTGGCAGGGCGAGGTCGCCTGCAGGTTGAACGAGAACGCGCCGGCGGGCGCGTTGGTGCAGAACACCGGGTCCACCGAACGGTTGTCGTCGCCCGGCGACGACGGCGCGGCGCCGCCGATCCAGTCGCCGCCCGAGTTCCCGAAGAGGTTGCTGAGGTGTACCTGCGGGCCGTAGGTGCCGCCCGAGTGGATTCCCGAGCCCTCGTGGAAGGCCACGATGCTCGAGGCCACCGAGGTGACCGCATTGCTGGTGTAGATGCCCGCGCCGCGCCACGAGCCGACGTTGCCGACGATCGTGCACCGCACCAGCGAGGCTCCCGAATCGGCGAAGTTGGCCAGGGCGCCGCCGTAGCGGGCCTCGTTGCCGGTGAAGGTGCAGGCGAAGAACATCGGCTGGGCGTCGAGGTCGCTGAAGGCGCCGCCGCCGTAGCCGCGGCTGCCGGTAGTGACGTTGTCGGCGAAGATCGTCGACACGACGACCGGCGACGAGAAATCCCGGCAGGACAGGCCGGCGCCCCAGTCGGCGCGGTTGTCCTCGAAGCGGCAGGCCTGCAGGCTGGGCGAGGCGTAGAACGTGCAATCCATGCCGCCACCGCCGCCGTCCGCCACGTTGTTCACGAACAGGCAGTCGCTGAACGTGGGCGAGGCCTCGAAGACCCAGACGGCGCCGCCGTTGCGCGTGGCGCTGTTGCCGCGGAACTCGCAGTCGATGACGTTCACGGCGGCGTTGCTGACCAGCAGCGCGCCGCCGCTCGCCTCCAGCAGCGTGGTGCCGTCAGCGCGACCCGCCAGGAAGGTCAGGTTCCGGATCTCGGAATAGCGCGCGTAGTTCTCGCAGGCCATGATGCGCCCGGCGCCCTGGCCGTTGATCACGACGTCCGCCGGCTCCGACCCGGTGCCCACCAGGGCCACGCCCTCGGGGAGGCTCAGTCCGTTCTCGTTGTAGGTGCCCGGGGCCACCAGGACGCGATCACCCGGCGATGCGCGATTCAGCGCGGCGGCGATCGTCGGCTGGCTCGTGGGGACGCGGATGTCGGCCGCATGGGAGGGGGTGGGCAGGACCGCGATGGTGACGGCGGCGCCGGCAACCGCCAGCATTCCGACCACTCTGCTCAGGTTCTGTAGCCGCAAGCGAACCATCCTCCGTGCGCAAACCCTGACAAGACGTCCAGTTCTCCGTTGGACACCGGTTGCGGGACCGGCTCAGGGGGTGTGATGCAATATGCGGTCCGAACGGCCGTCCGGGCAATATGAAAACCGCTGCAAGCCGTTTTCATCGTGACAATAGCGTTCAGTTCCAATTATCGGTCGTCGCTGGCCAGCACCGCGGGGATCTGATATCTTGTCAGGGAAGCGGAGTTAGCGCAGACGGCTCAGCCGGGGCCTCAAGGGGCCCGAGGGCGGAATGGACATGCCGGCAAATCGTGGCTTGCGGATCGTCCTGCTGGGCGCCACCCTCGCCGGAGGGTTGGGACTGGCCCTGTACCTGGGTCTGGGTGACCTGGTCGCCGGCGGGCCGGAGAAGCTGCGCCCGCGCGAGGTGCCCGTACGCGTGGCCTTCACCGCGCCCCAATCGGGCGCGTCGGTGACCCACTACCAGGCCCAGCTGCGCGACGTGACGCGCGGCGAGGAGGACCTGATCAGCCCCCTGGAGTTCACCACCGCGACCGGCCCGGTCGACTCGCACGTGGTGTGGCTGATGCTGGACTACTACCACGAGTACCTGGTGCGACTGCGCGGCGTGGCCGCCGGCGGCGCGACCGGTCCCTGGTCCGAGTGGTCGGATCCCCATTACAACGAGTCGCCCTGGGAGACGGCGCCCGAGCCGCCTGCCGACTGAGCGGCTCACATACGGCACTTCCAGCGCGCGGAGCGGGCACAACGTGCAGGTCGGACTCATCGGACCCAAGTTCACGGGCAAGACGACACTCCACAACGTCATCACCGGCGGCAGCCGGCCCACCGGGCAGGGCGGCGTCGACCCCCACCTGGCGGCCGGGCCGGTGCCCGACGAACGGCTCGATCGCCTGTCGGCAATGTTCAAGCCGAAGCGCACCGTCTACGCGAGCACGACGTGGGTCGACATCCCCGGCTATGCCGGCGGCGTCGGGACGGACGGCGCGCGCGAGGCGGTCCGCTTCCTCGAGCACGGGCGCAAGGTCGACGCGCTGGCGCAGGTCGTGCGCTGCTTCGATGGCGGCTACGGCCCGCCCGACCCGCACGGCGAGCTGGAGAACGTGGCGCTCGAGCTGACCCTCGCCGACCTGCAGATCGTCGAGAACCGCCTCGAGCGGCTGGCCAAGGACAAGGCGCGCCTCGGCAAGGTGGCCAACGCGCTCGAGCCGCCGCTGATGGAGCGATTCAAGGAGCAGCTGGAGGCGGGCCGCCCCCTGCGTGAACTGGCGCTGACGCCCGACGAGGCGAAGCTTGCCGTCGGCTACGCCTTCCTGACCAGCAAGCCGATGATCATCGTGCTGAACCTCGAGGAGGGCAGCGCGCCGGACGCCGCGCTGCTGGAGGCGGCGGCGAAGGCCGGCGCTGCCGTGGTGCCGCTGTGCGCGCGCGTCGAGGCGGAGCTGGGCGAGCTGTCGGCCGCCGAGGCCGCCGAGTTCCTGGCCGCCCTGGGCATCGCCGAGCCGGCGCTCGGCCGCATGATCCGCGCCGCCTACGCGGCGCTGGACCTGCAGAGCTTCTTCACCGTGGGACCCGACGAGTGCCGCGCCTGGACCGTGCGGCGCGGGTCGACCGCGCCGGTGGCCGCCGGCGCCATCCACTCCGACCTGCAGCGCGGCTTCATCCGCGCCGAGGTGACGGCCTACGACGACCTGGTCGCCTGCGGCGACATGGCCGCCGCGAAGGCCGCCAACAAGGTGCGCCTCGAGGGCAAGTCGTACGTCGTCCAGGACGGCGACATCATCGAGATCAGGTTCAGCGTGTGAGCCCGCGGCGCGGTCCTGCCGCCGCGCCGGGCCGCGCGATCGCCCGCCGCCGCGGACTCCTGGTGCCCGCGGCCGTCGTGGCGCTGCTGGCCGCGTTCTGGGCCGTGTTCCTGCCGCAGGCCGAGCGCTCCGTCTTCGGACGCGTCCCGCTCCTGGACGAGGCCTACTATCTCGACCGCGCCGCCGCCGCTCTGCAGCCCGACGAGCCCTTCTACATGTCGCCGCTCTACCCGGAGCTGATCGACCTGGCCGGCGCCGCCACCCCGGCGGGGCAGTCGCGCGTGCTGCCGGCGGGTCGCCTGCGCGGCCTGCGCGCGCTGCAGGTCGGCTGCTGGCTGGGCATCGTGGCGCTGCTGCGCTGGCAGGCCGGGCGGCGCCTCGCGCCCATCGTCGCGCCGGGCTGGCGGCGCGCGTTCGTGGCCTGGCTGCCGGCGCTGCTGTTCGCACTCTACAAGCCCGCGGCGGTGTACGCGGTCTCGGTGCTGGTCGACATCCCGCTCGCGTTCCTGGTCACCGCCTTCCTGGTCCTGTCCACCGAGCTGGCCCTGCGCGTGCCCGACCGGGCGGCGCCTGCTACCGGGCGCGCGCTGGCCTTCGCGGCGCTGCTGGGCGTGTTCGTGGGGCTGGCCGGCCTGCTGCGCGGCTCGGCGCTGGCGCTGCTGCCGCTGGGTATGGCGGCAGCGGCCTGGCCGCTGCGGTCGCGCGGACCCGCCGCGCGCGCGGCCGTTGCCGTGGCGCTCGGCGCCGCGCTGGCGCTGGCGCCGGCCGTGGCGCACAACTCGCGCGCGGCCGGCCGGCTGGCCGGACCCGCGCTCAACGGCGGCGTGAACCTGTACATCGGCAACGGCCCGGAGGCGAACGGCTTCTACGTGGCCGTGGTGCCGGGTTCGTGGCTGGTGGACCCGGCCGGGCGCGAGTTCCTGGCCGGGCGGTTCGACCTGCCGGCCGTGTCGCTGGCGCAGGCCGACAGCCTGTGGCTGGACGCGGCGGTGGCCTCGATCACGGAGAGGCCGCTACGTGCGGGCGGGCTCTGGTTCAAGAAGGTGTGGCTGCACCTGCAGGGCTGGGAGATCGACCAGCTGACGACGCTCGACGGCTGGACACGGTCGGCGCCGGCCCTGCGCGCGCTGCCGGTGCCGTATGCGCTGCTGTCGGTGGCCGGGCTGCTCGGACTGGCGGCGGCCTGGGGCTGGCGCGCCGGGCGCTGGTGGGCGGCCACGTTTGTGGTGCTGCTGGCGGTGCAGAGCGTGTTCTTCGTCGTCTCGCGCTACCGGTTGTCGCTGGTGCCGGCACTGGCCCTGCTGGCGGGGCTGGCGGCAGCGCGCCTGCTCGCCGAGGGCGCGATCGCCGGCCGTCGCCCACGCATGTGGCTGCTGGCCGCCGTGCCGGCCGCGCTGCTGGCCGTGCCCTGGGGCCTGGGCGACATCCGGCGCGACTGGCAGTCGATGGCCGCCGCCAACGAAGCCCTGCGCTGGGCGGAAACCGGCCGCGGCGAGCGGGACGATGCCGCGCTGGCGCGCGCCGAGTCGCTCTACCGCCGCGCGCTGGAAGGACCGGTCGCGAGCCCGGCGCCCTGGCTCGGCCTGGCGATGGTGCTGTACGAGCGCGGTGATGCCTCCGGGGCGGAACAGGTGCTGCTGCGCGGCATCGATGCCGTGTCCCAGGACCTGGACCTCCACAAGCAGGTCATCCGCCTGCAGCTGGACGGCAAGCGACGCGACGAGGCGTTCCCGCGCGTATCGGCGACGCTGCGCGACCATCCGCGCGACCGCGACCTGCTGCACTGGTCGGCCGTCCTGAACGAGCAGGCCGGCCGGCGCGAGCAGGCGCTGGCCGCCGCACAGGCGTTCCGGCGCCACCACCCCGGCGACCCGCAGGCGTACGTCGACCTCGGGGTCCTGCTGGCGCGCGGCGGCGACCTGGCGGGCGCGGCCGCCGTCTTCGACGAGGGCCTGCGCCGCGCGCCGGGCCACGCGGACCTGACGGCCAACCTGGCGAAGGTGCGCGAGGACCTCGCCCGCTGAACCGCGCCGCCGACCGCTGGAAACCGACGGTCGCTGCGTTAGGCTCCTCGCATGCGTCGATCATCCGCGGAAAACAGGACGTCGCCGCAAGGCGCGGCGCAGACAGGGGAGACCAGACCATGGACAGGAAGCACTTCGGCATCCGCGGCGCCCTGGCGGCGCTGGCTGCAACCACCTTCGCGCTGGCGGCCGTGCCCGCCCCGGCGCAGCCCGGAACGGGACCGGGCGCCGGCCGCGAGTCGGCCGTGGCCACCGATGGACGGGACGGCATCCACCAGTTCGGCATGCACCTGGCCCGCCGGCTGGACCTCAACGACGCGCAGCGCGAGGCCATCGCGAAGATCCATGAGGCGGGCCGTGCGCGCGACCTGCCGCTGCGCAAGGAGTTGCGCCGGCTTCGCCACGAGATGCAGGGCGAGATGATGAAGGACGCCCCGTCGGAAAAAGCAGTCATGTCGCTGGCCGACCGGATTGGCGACGTGCGCACGAACCTGCAGAAGGGTCGCCTGGCCGACCGCCTGGCGGTGCGCGCGCAGCTGACCGCCGAGCAGCGCGATCGCCTGCTGGCGATGGACGGCGATGGACCCGGGCCGCGTGGCGGCCGCCACGGAATGCGCGCCGGCGGTCGCGGCAGGCCGGGGCCCGGCGGGCCGCGGGGCGACTGCAGCGGACCGCGCGGGGACTTCGGCGGACCGCGCGGGAGTCGGGGCGAGGGCCCGCGCTGGCAGCAGGACGCGGACTGACGCGCGATGCGTCCGGCAGCGGCAGCGCAGCCGTCGGCGCCCGGCGACGACGAGTTGATGGCCCGCACCGCGGCGGGCGAGGAGGCGGCCTTCCGCCTCCTCGTCGACCGTTGGGAACGCGATGTCCTGGCCTTCCTGGTCCACATGACCGGCTCGCGCGACGATGCCGAGGACCTGGCGCAGGAGACCTTCGTCCGCGTGTTCCGGCAGGCCGGCAGCTACCGCGCCGAGGGCCGGTTCCGCAGCTGGCTGCTGCGGATCGCCGGCAACCTGGCCCGCAGCCGGCACCGCCGCCGGCGGATCCTGAAGTGGCTGCCGCTCGACCTCGAGCGGCACAACGTGGCCGCGGCGACGCCGCCGGCCGACCGGGGCCTCGAGGCGGAGCAGGAGGCCGCAGCCGTCCGGGCGGCGATCGCCCGGCTGCCCGAACGGCAGCGGCAGGCGCTGGTCCTGCACCGCTTCCAGGGCCTGCGCTACGTCGAGGTGGCCGAGGCGATGGGAACCTCGCTGGCCGGGGTGGAATCGCTTATCCAAAGGGCGCTGGCCGGCCTGCGGGCCGACCTGGCGCGAGGGGGAGAGGTGCCATGATGCACGTCACCGATCGGCTGGCCGCCTGGCTGGGCGGCGAACTGGATGCGGCGACGACCGCCGCCGTCGAGTCGCACCTGCGCGAATGCGCGGACTGCCGGCGCGAGGCCGCGGCGCAGCGCTCGGCCTGGGAAGCGTTGTCCGATGCGGCGTATGCGCCCTGCCGGTCCAGCGTCTGGCCGGGCGTACGCGAGCGCACCTTCGGCGCACGCGACCGCGGCTGGTTCTTCGGGGGCAGCCCGGCGGTGCGCGGTGCGCTGGCGATCGCGACGCTGGCCGTCGGTGTGCTGGGCGGTCGGTTGACCGGCGGCCTGGGTGGGCCGCGCGCGGCGCAGGCCGAGGATGACGGGACGCTGGCAGGCGTGTGGCTCGAGGAGTCCACCTGGCACCAGGACAGCGACGGGGCTCTTGCGGACGCCTGGCTGGCCGTGGCGTCCGCTGACGACGGGACCGCCGGCCAGACCGGCGGCACGGGAGGATCGCGATGAACCGCCTGCTGCGCCTGCTGCTGCTCGTGTCCATCGGGCTGAACCTGGGCCTGGGGTGGGCCGTCCTCAGGGAAGGGGACGGCCGGCGCGGCAGCCCCGGGGGCCCGGCTACGGATCGCGCCTGGCGCGACCGCCCGGCTCCCGGGGACACCGCGGCCTGGCGTCGCGTGATGGACCATCGCCTCGAGCGCCTGGCGGAGATGCTGGACCTCGAGCCCGCGCAGGCGGACCAGCTGCAACGCCTTCAGCAGCAGAACGGACCGCTGATGCGCGCCGCGCGGCAGCGCGTGGAGGATGGCCGCGATTCCGTGCGCGCCGCCGTCGATCGCGATGCCTTCGGCGAGGGCGGCGTGCGCGATGCGCTGCGCGACCTGCGCCGGGCCCAGGCCGACCTCGATTCGCTCGCCCAGGAGTTCCTGCTGCAGGAATTCGCCGTGCTGACCCCGGCGCAGCGCGTGCGCTACGCGGATATCCTGCCGATGGATCCCGGGCGCGGGCCGCGCGCGGATGGCCCGCACGGTCCCGGCGTGCCCGGAGAGCGGCCCCGGCGCGGGAGCGGACGGCGGCATCCGGTGGAATAAAGCGGTTGACAGCCCGGCGGCGGGTTTCATATCTATTATCAACGAATAAGGCCGCTCCAGCGCGCCTCGGACGCCCGGCGCCTCCAGCCGCGGCGGCCCCATCCCCACCTCCGCCAGGGACCCTCGACGCACCGGTACCTGGCCGCCGCACAGTCATTCCCGAGGGGGAACCGCCTTGATGTACGGAACCGAACTGTCCCGCACGGCGTCACGCGCCCGCACGGTTGCCCGCGTCCTGGTGCCGGCGGCCCTGCTGGCCCTGGCGGCCGCCGGCCTGCTGTCCGGCTGCCGCTCGGCGCACACCACCAGCGCGATCCTGTACATCGACGAGCAGAACTACGACAAGGCCGTGAAGGTCATCCACGAGGGCTTCGAGTACACGCAGGACGAGCCCGACGCGTACTACTACCTGGGCGAGGCCCACAGCCACCTGGCCGAGGAGGCCGTGGCCGATGACGACTATGCCGAGGCGCTGAAGAACTACGAACTGGCCTACAAGGCCTACAGCCGCGCCGTCGAGCTCAAGCCCGAGGACTGGTCCGAGCAGGTCAACACCTCGCTGGCCTACAACTACCGCACGCGCCTGGGGCAGGCCAAGGTCGACTGGGACGGCAAGCACTTCGAGCAGGCCGAGGGTCACATGCGCCTGGCCTACGCCGCGCTGCCGGACTCGCTGACGCCGGTCAAGAGCATCGCGCGCATGAAGATCCAGATGGCCGAGTCCGGCGAGTTCGAGTCGCAGAAGACCGCCCTGCTGGACGAGGCGCTGGATCTGCTGGACCAGGTGCTCGTTGCGCACCCGGAGGCCTTCGCGCTGCAGCTGGACAAGGCTTACGTGCTGGCCAAGCTCGGCCGGTCGGACGAGGCCAGCCGCATCTACGACGATCTTCTGGCCGCCCACGGCGAGGACACCGACCTGCTCGGCCAGGTCGCCGCGCTGGCCGTCGAGCAGCAGGACTACGCCCGTGCCGCCGACTTCTACGTGAAGATCGTCGGGCTGTTCGAGAAGGACACCGATGCGGGCAACGACGGCGACAACGTCGTGATGCTGGTCAGCGCCGGCACCTGGTACGCGCGCAGCGACATCGCGCGCTTCGACGATGCCATCTCGGCGCTGGACCGGGCGGCGAACCTCGAGCCGTTCCCGACCGAGGGCACCATGCTGGCCCGCCTGCGGACGTACTACAACTACGGCAAGCACATCAAGGGCACGGCCGAGACCGAGGCCGACCCCGTGCGCAAGCAGGAGATCCTCGACCGGGCCGCGGTCAATTTCCGGCGCGCCATCGAGATCGGCGGCGCCATGACGAACCAGTTCGTGGCCAACCCGCAGGGCTTCCTGTACCTGAGCCTTGCGCAGCTGGAGATGGGCGACTTCACGGCCGCCGAGACGAACACCAAGACCTACGAGCAGCTCATGTCGGGCGGCTCGCCTCAGCCATAGATGGCGTGGCGGCGCCCGGTCCTGCGGACCGGGCGCCGGCTCTCGCCGCGGAATGGAATTCGCTTTCAGGCCCGGAATGTGCTACGCTGGAGGGGCTGAACCGCTCTTCCGCCTGAATGGGCCGGTGGCCCGCATCCTGGAACCCAGAGGATCCTTCACGCCCGAAGCCGGGGCCGGCCCTGCGCGCCATCAGGCCCGCCGGGTCCGCGGCTGAACTCACCGCCGCTGCCGTCTCCGCTTCCCCAACGACACGGGCCGCCCGGCCCGAGGAGAGACATGGATATCAAGGAACTGCAGGAAATGAACATCCACGAGCTCGTGGAAGTGGCCCGCGGCATGAACATCGAGGCGCTCAGCACGCTGCGCAAGAGCGAGCTGATCTTCAAGATCCTCGAGGGACAGACCGAGAAGAACGGCCTGATCTACGCCGAGGGCGTCCTGCAGGTGCTGGCCGAGGGTTACGGGTTCCTGCGGTCGGCCAAGTACAATTACCTGCCGGGGCCGGATGACATCTACCTCTCGCCATCGCAAATCAAGAAGTTCGATCTCAAGACCGGCGACACCATCAGCGGCCAGGTGCGGCCGCCGAAGGACAACGAGCGCTACTTCGCGCTGCTGAAGGTCGAGTCCGTCAACTACAACGAGCCGGACAAGGCCAAGAAGGTCACGCTGTTCGACAACCTGACGCCGCTCTACCCGGAGCAGCTGCTGAACCTCGAGCACGACCCCAAGAACATGACCACGCGCCTGATCAACCTCATGGCGCCCATCGGCAAGGGCCAGCGCGGCCTGATCGTCTCCCCGCCGCGCGCCGGCAAGACCGTCATCCTGCAGAAGATCGCCAACGCCATCACGACCAACCATCCCGAGTGCCACCTCATCGTGCTGCTCATCGACGAGCGCCCGGAGGAAGTCACGGACATGGCCCGCTCGGTCAAGGGCGAGGTGGTCAGCTCGACCTTCGACGAGCCCGCCGAGCGGCATGTGCAGGTGGCCAACATGGTGCTGGCCAAGGCCCGCCGGCTGGTCGAGAACGGGATGGACGTGGTGATCCTGCTGGACTCGATCACCCGCCTGGCGCGCGCCCACAATGCGGTGGTGCCGCACTCGGGCAAGATCCTCTCGGGCGGTGTCGACTCCAACGCGCTGCAGAAGCCGAAGCGGTTCTTCGGCGCGGCGCGCAACATCGAGGACGGCGGCTCGCTGACGATCATCGCCACGGCCCTGATCGAGACCGGCAGCCGCATGGACGAGGTGATCTTCGAGGAGTTCAAGGGCACCGGCAACATGGAGCTGGTCCTGGACCGCAAGATCGCCGACCGGCGCGTGTACCCGGCCGTGGACATCTTCAAGTCGGGAACCCGCAAGGAGGACCTGCTCCTGGATCCCAAGGACCTGGCCAAGATCTGGGTCCTGAGGAAGTACCTGTCGGACTACAATCCGACCGAAGCCATGGAGTTCCTGATCGATAAGTTGAGCAAAACCAAGGACAACGCCCAGTTCCTGGCGGCCATGAACGCCTGACCTGCCGGTCGGGGCCCCGGGCTGCCGGCCCGGGGTCCCGGACCAGAATTCCCTTGCATACCGCAAGTTTCCTTATTTCTTTTCGCGCTCAACCGAACATCACGGGGCGGGCAGGACGGCCACGGACCCCGGTCGGCGCAAAGGCAGCGGGAGCCATGAAAGACAACATCCATCCGAAATACGTGGACTGCACCATCACCTGCCTGTGCGGCAACGTGATCAAGACCCGGTCCACCAAGGACAAGCTGAACGTCGAAATCTGCGCGGCCTGCCATCCGTTCTTCACGGGCCAGCAGAAGATCGTCGACACCGCCGGGCGCGTGGAGCGCTTCCGCAAGCGGTACGCCGACGCCGGCTACAACCAGAAGAAGTCGTAGCCTCGCCGTCGCGCCGCGACCGCCCGGCAGGGCGGGCTTGCGAGACCGACAGGGCACCGGGTAGATTGCCCGGTGCCCTTTTTCTCACCGGGACCCATGGCTGGCTCCCGTAAGGAGTGCGCGGATGCTTCCCAGATACCTGCAGGCGGCCCTGGTGGCGGCCGCCGGCCCCGGCGACGAGCTGGCCCCCGACGACGTCCCCGGCAGCGCGGGCGCCCCGGCGGCCGGGCGCAGTCCCGTGGCTCCGGGCGCCGAGGAGGCCCGCCAGATGGACCTGGCCGTCGGCGGCCAGGCCCTGATCGAGGGCGTCATGATGCGCAGCCCCCAGTACCTGGCCATGGCCGTGCGCACGCCCGACCAGCGCATCGTCATCCGCAAGAAGCCGTTCCGCAGCGTGGTGCGGCAGCTGCCCTTCCTCAACGTGCCGGTGCTGCGCGGTGGCATCCACCTGGTCGAGAGCATGGTCGTGGGCATCGACGCGCTGATGTTCTCGGCGGACCAGGCCGCCAGCGAGGACCGCGTCGAGGGTCGGAAGTCGACGTTCGGCGAGACGGCGATGACCTGGGGCACCGTGGCCCTGAGCTTCGCGCTGAGCCTGGGCCTGTTCTTCTACCTGCCGATCCTGCTGACGGACTGGACCGTGGGCGAGGAGTCCGGCAGCATCGCCTGGAACGCCGTGGACGGCCTGTTCCGCGTGGTGCTGTTCGTGGCCTACCTGTGGGGCGTCAGCCGCCTGAAGGACATGGGCCGCGTCTTCCAGTACCATGGCGCCGAGCACATGAGCATCCACGCCTTCGAGAACGGGCGCAGCCTGGACGCCGACGGCGCCCGCCCGTTCACGACGCTGCACCCGCGCTGCGGCACCAGCTTCCTGTTCTTCGTGATGCTCATCTCGATCGTCGTCTTCAGCTTCCTTGGGCGCCCGCAGGATGTGGGCGACCGCCTGCAGCGCCTGGCGTTCGTGCCGCTGATCGGGGGGCTGGCCTACGAGGCGATCAAGCTTTCCGGCAAGTACTGCCGCTCGTGGCTGCTCAAGCCGTTCATCCTGCCGGGCCTGCTCCTGCAGAAGATCACCACCAAGCGCCCGGACGACGACCAGCTGACCGTGGCCATGGCGGCGCTGCGGGCGGTGCTGACGCCTGAGGCCGACGGCTTCGCCGGCCGCACCTACTACGACCTGCCGACGACGGCCGCCCCGGCCGCCGGGGGGAGCGCGGCGTGAAGAAGAACGTGCTGGCCCTGCGCGAGCGCTACGCCGAGCTGTCCGACCGCCTCTCGGCGCCCGATGCGCTGAAGAACCAGGACGAGTACCGCAAGAACGCCCGCGAGAGCGCCCGCGTGCGCAAGCAGCTGGAGGCCGGCGAGGCCTGGCTGAAGCTGGACGAACAGGTGGCCGAGAGCCACGCCCTGCTCAAGACCGAGAAGGACCCGGACATGCTGGCCATGGTCCGGGACGAGCTGGCGGAGCTGGAGCCGGCGCTGGAGAAGGCCGCCGTCGAGCTGGAGGCGGCCCTGCTGCCGCACGACCCCAACGACGACCGCGACGCCATCCTGGAGGTGCGCGCCGGCACCGGCGGCGACGAGGCGGCCCTGTTCGCCGAGGAGATCGCCCGCATGTACCTGCGCTACGCCGAGACGCGGCGCTGGAAGACCGAGCTGATCGACGCCACCGAGGGCGCGCAGGGAGGCTTCCGCGAGGTGATCTACGCCGTGCGCGGGGACGGCGCCTTCGGCATCCTGCGCTGGGAGAGCGGCGTGCACCGCGTGCAGCGCGTGCCGGCCACCGAGAGCCAGGGTCGCATCCACACCTCGGCCGTGACGGTGGCGGTGCTGCCGGAGGCCGAGGAGGTGGACGTGCAGATCGACGAGAGCGAACTGCGCATCGACGTCTACCGCAGCAGCGGGCCGGGCGGCCAGTCGGTCAACACCACCGACAGCGCCGTCCGCATCACGCACCTGCCCACCGGCCTGGTCGTGCAGTGCCAGGACGAGAAGTCGCAGCACAAGAACAAGGCCAAGGCGCTGGGCGTGCTGCGCTCGCGCCTGCTCGAGCGCGCCATCATGGAGCAGGAGGCGGCCGAGGCCGCCGCGCGCAAGAGCCAGGTCGGCACCGGCGACCGTTCGGCCAAGATCCGCACCTACAACTTCCCGCAGAGCCGCTTTACCGACCACCGGATCGGGCTGACGGTGCACAACCTCGATGCGATCATGAACGGCGAACTGGACGAGGTGGTGGACGCGATTCTGGCGCACCGGCGCGAGGAGGCGCTGGCCGCCACGCGCAGGGAATGAACCGCGGAGCGGACCTGTCATGACCAGCGCACCATTCATGAACTGCGGACCCGCCACGCCGAGCGCCCCATGACCAGCGCCGCCGCCAACCGCACCGTCCGCGAGCTGCTGGAGCTGACCGCAGCCTACCTGGACCAGAAGGGCGTCACCTCGGCCCGCCTGAACGCCGAGCGCCTGCTGGCCGACGTGCTCGGGCTGACCCGCCTGGAGCTGTTCTGCCAGCACGACCGCCCGGTCCTGGGCTCGGAGGTCGCGAGGTACCGCGAGCTGGTGCGCCGGCGCGCGGGCGGCGAGCCGCTGCAGCAGATCCTCGGCGAGACCGAGTTCTACGGCCGCCCGTTCAAGATGGAACCCGGCGTCTTCATCCCGCGGCCCGAGACCGAGCGCCTGGTCGAGGCGTGCCTGGTGCTGCTGGAGCCGTTGCGGCGCGGCGACCGCACGCCCGTGGCCGTGGAGATCGGCTGCGGCAGCGGCGCCATCGCGGTTTCCCTGGCCTGTGAACTGCCGCGCCTGCAGGTCCACGCCAGCGACGTGAACCCGGCGGCCGTGGCGCTGACGCTGCGCAACGCGCGCACGCTGGGGGCCGGCGCCCGTGTCCACGCCGTGGAAGGCTCGCGCTTCGACCCGTTGCCGGCCACCCTGCGCGGCCAGGTGGACCTGCTGGTGAGCAACCCGCCGTACGTGCGCAGCGGCGACATCGCCGGGCTTTCGGCGGAGGTGCGCGACCACGACCCGACCGCAGCGCTGGATGGCGGGCCGGACGGGCTGAAGTTCTACCGCGCCATCGCCTCGGCGATGCGCGACTGGCTGCGGCCCGGGGGGCACGTGGCGGTGGAGATCGGCGACGACCAGGGAGCCGACGTGGGCGCGATCCTCGCGGCCTCCGGCGGCCTGGAGGTCGCGGTGACGAAGGACTATGCCGGGCGCGACCGCGTGGTCACCGCCCGCGTGGGCGAAGCGGAGGCGGGCGATGGATAGGTTCGTGATCGAGGGCCCCACGCGGCTGGAAGGCGAGCTGGCCGTCGGCGGCGCCAAGAACGCGGTGCTGCCGCTGATGGCCGCGGCGCTGCTCGGCCGCGGCGCCTCGGTGATCCAGAACGTGCCCGACCTGCACGACGTGCGCTTCTTCATGACCATCCTGGAGGGGCTGGGCGCGCGCTGCTCGCTGGTGGGCGGCGAGCTGCGCCTGGACACGCGCGAGGCCGAGGGCCGCGAGGCCGCCTACGACCTGGTGCGCAAGATGCGCGCGAGCATCTACGTGCTGGGGCCGCTGCTGGCCTTCCAGGGCGAGGCGCGCGTCTCGCTGCCCGGAGGCTGCGCCTGGGGGCCGCGGCCGGTGAACCTGCACCTCGAGGGGCTGCAGGCGCTGGGGGCGGAGATCGCCCTGGACCGCGGCTACATCCATGCGCGGGTGCCGCGCGGGGGACTGCGCGGCGGGCGCTTCCGCTTCGAGCCGGTGTCGGTGGGTGCCACCTGCAACGTGCTGATGGCCGCAGTGCTGGCGCGCGGCGAGACGATCCTGGAGAACTGCGCTGTCGAGCCCGAGGTGACGCAGCTGGCCGTGGGCCTGCGCGACGCCGGTGCGCGCATCGACGGCATCGGCACCCAGACGCTGCGGGTGCAGGGCCCGGTCACCATCGCGCCCTTGCGCCAGACCGTGATCGCCGACCGCATCGAAGCTGGCACCTTCATGGCCGGCGTGGCCCTTGCCGGCGGGCGCGTGCGGTTGACCGGCGTCGACACCGCGCATGTGGCCCCCATCACCGCGGTGCTGCGCGAGATGGGCTGCGCGATCAGCGAGGGCGCGGGCGAACTGACCATCGCCAGCGACGGACGGCCCGTCGCCACCGAGATCATCACCCGGCCCTACCCGGGCTTCCCCACCGACATGCAGGCGCAGGTCATGGCCGCCTGCGCCGTGGCCGACGGCACCAGCTTCATCAGCGAGGGCATCTACGCCGACCGCTTCACCCACGTGGCCGAGCTGCAGCGCCTGGGCGCGGAGATCCGCGTCGACGGCGCGCGAGCGACGGTCTTCGGTGTCGAGAGACTGCAGGGCGCGCCGGTGATGGCCAGCGACCTGCGCGCCTCGGCGGCGCTGGTGCTGGCGGGGGTGGCGGCCGAGGGCACGACCACCGTGAATCGCGTGTATCACATCGATCGCGGGTACGAGCGCATCGAGGACAAGCTGGCGGGGCTGGGGGCGCGGATCCGGCGGGTGGCGGGGTAGCTCGCGTCGCCGCGCCCTGCCCAGGTGCGCCCGGTATGGCCGCCCCCGCCGCCGGAATCCGCGGCCGGCACGCCGGGGCGGCGCGTGATCACCTGCCATATGTTATGATCCTGCCCGGGAGATACCGCAGATCCGGGCGTCCCCTCGCCCCTGGGCGCGCAACCTCAGCGCACGGCTCGCGCCGACCACGTCGGGACGCGCAGGGTTCCTTGAAGAAAGGAAATCAGGCATGAAGCACGCGAGATTGAAGTGCCTGCTCGCCACCCTGGCCCTCATGGTCCTGGGTGCCGTTCCGGCCGCCGCGAACTGGATGGGTGGATTCGTCCTTGACCGCGGGGAGACCGCCTATCTCGGCCACGGACAACAGGCCGGCATCACGTTCGATTTCAAGGTCACCAATGCCAACGGGGCCCGGTTCATCGTCTATGCCTACGAGAACGGCAGCGTCGTGCCGGGCAGCAGCTGGGGCGGCAGCGCGACCTACCCGAACGGCACGACCGGCACCCATGTCAACTACCTGACGTACGGCGGCGGCACCCATCACATGGACGAGTACCGCGTGCGGATGTTCGACCCCGTCACGTCCGCCACGCTGCTGGACATCTACCTGCCGGTCGACTACACCTTCGGCGCCAATGCCGTCAACGACCTGCAGTTCAGCCACACGTCGCCGTCCTGGCTCCTCAATGGCCAGCAGTTCTTCATCGACTTCGATTGCTGGACCAGCGAGGCGGCCGGCGTGCGTGTCTCGGCGCGGCCGTACACCGACGGCGCCCTGACGCCGGGCTACGCGGCGAGCGGCCTGTCCATCCTGCCGACCGGTTCCTCCACCGGCCAGCAGTGGTTCCGCTTCATGTCTTCGACCCATGACGTCGACGCGATCCGTTTCCAGGTCTGGAACTCGACGATGACGACCGTGCTCCTCGAGGTCTTCATCCCGGTGGACCTGCACTGGGGCGATGTGAGCATCTCCAACATCACGTTCGACCCGCCGTTTCCCGAGTGCCTGGCCCTGGACCAGTCGGTCACGGTCGGCTTCGACTACGCCACCAGCGACCCGGCCGGTTGCTATACGTGGGCGTTCGGTACGAGCGAAGATCCCGATGTCTATTTCGACCAGACCTACTCCGGGAGCATCCTCCTGCCCGTCAGCGGGCACCTCGAGCGCAGCTTCCGGATGGTCCGCAACGAGTACCACATCAACGGCGTCAGGTTCCTGATGGAGAACCACGACCGCACGGCACAGCTGCTGGACCTGACGATCCCGGTCGAGTACCACTACGGGCCGAGCGCGATCCGGAACGTCGTCTTCGTGCCGGCCTCGCCGGCCGTGCTGGACAACAGTGAACGTGTCGACGTGACCTACGACTACGTGGTCGCCGAAGCGGGCGGAGCGCGCATGCAGCCGCTTCCCTACTCATGGGCAGCGACGACGCCCTTCTACGCGGTCAATCCCAGCCCGCTCTATGCCGCCGGGTCCGGCACCGCCACCGGCTACTTCCGGGCCACGACCGGTTCCCACTTGGTTACGCGCGTCGGCCTGCACATGTATACCAGCACCTGGGACGGGCCCGTCCACAGCTGCTTCAAGGACGTGGCCTTCACCTTCGGCGGCGTCGGCGGCGTCACGGCCGTGCCCGTGGTACCGACCGGAGCGGGCCTCGCGCTGGGCCAGAACTACCCCAACCCGTTCAACCCGACCACCAGCATCCCCCTGGATCTCGAGGCGCCGGCTCGCGTCGCGGTCAAGGTCTACGACCTGCGCGGTCGGCTGGTCCGGACCCTGACCGACAGGGTGCTGCCGGCCGGTCGCACGGTGCTGCCGTTCGACGGGACGGACCTGGCCAGCGGCGCCTATCTCTGCGTGGCCGCCTCGCCGGGCGGCTCCGCCACGAGGCGGTTGATGCTGGTGAAGTAGTCCGACCTGATCAGCGGGCGACCGCGGCGAACTCCAGCACCGTCAGCCGCGCGTCGCCCGCGACGTAGACCCTGTCGCCTTCGCGGGCGATGTTGCGCGGGTGGCCGATCAGATCCCCCTGCAGGAGCTGAAGCGTGCGCACGTTGCCGGGATCGGCGATGTCCACGACCCAGATTCCGTACTGCGGCGACGCCATGATCGCCAACGAGCGGACGACGAGCACGTCGCGCCAGTCACTTCCCGCATGCCAGAACCCGAGGTACTGAGGACTGCCCGGTTGCGCGTACGACATGAACTCCAGTCCGGACGTGGTGGCCAGGTAGCCGCGCGATCCCGCGGCATCGACGCAGCCGTCGTACGGGCTCCACGTCAGACCGTAGACGCCGACCCGGACCACGGCTTCCGGGTCCCCGTAGTCGAAGATCTCCGTGCCCGTGTCCAGCGAGAAGACCAGGGCCAGGTGTCGCGACGTGTCCAGGGCGATCCCGCGGTTGGAGCCGCCGACAGCGGTGCGCGCCGTGGCCAGGCGCGACACGACTTGGGGCGTTTCCGGCGTCGAGACGTCCAGCAGCACCAGCGAATCGCCGGTCGCCGCCAGGAGCACCGAGCCGTCCAGCTCGAGGTCGAAGGCGCGACCGCCGACCCGCGCCGCGCCGAGCCGGGTCGGCGCCGCGGGCATCGAGACGTCGACCACCTCCAACAGGTCGGTCTTGTGGGCGACGTAGGCGATGTCGCCGGACAGGACGACCGCGCCCATGTCCGCCCCGGCGAATGCGGCCAGACCGATCGCCGCCGGCTGCGCCGGATCCGTCAGGTCGAACACCTGCAGGCCGGCATTGCCGGCCACGTACGCGATCCCCTCACGCACGGCGAGGCCGTACGAGCCGCCCGCGGTGGTGACGCTCGCCAGGTGCCGGAGCGAATCGGCCAGGCTGGCCAGGCGGATGTCGACCAGCTGGCTGGCGCCGGCGGTCAGCGGTACCGCCGCCGAATCCGGCGCATAGCCGGCCTTCGCGAAGTGCACCATGTAGGTACCGCCTGCCAGCCCGTTCAGTCGATACAGGCCGGCGGAGTCGGATTGCGCCGTGACGCCGCCCGGCTCGGCGCGGACCGTGACCCCGGGCAGGAAGTCGTTCACCGGCGTGACCCGCACGTAGCCGAAGATCGAGCCGGTGACCGGCGGCACGCACTCCGGGCAGTCGGGGCAGTCGTCGCTGCCGCAGGAGGCCAGGACCGCCAGGAGGGCGGCGAGGAAGGGAAAGCCGGCGAGGAACGACCCGCGCTTCATGGAAGGGCTCCGATCTCCGGGTTACGCGACTTGCCGCTGCACGACCTTGCGCCGCATCCGCCGGCGCCTGACGGTCCACCAGGCCGTCGCGCCGCCGAATACCAGCGACCATACCGGCAGGCCCGAGTAGTGTACCACCCGAACCTCGGCCTGGTCGGCCGCCGGCACCAGCACCAGGTCGGCGATCATCTCCGGGGCCGTGTAGGCGCGATACAGGCGCGTCAGCCACAGACCCTGGTCCAGGGCGGCGCCCGCCGCGGGGTAGGCCTCGACGATGGCGGCGTGCTCCCCGGCGCCCAGGCGGTTGGCATAGTGCGTGCGCGCGCCCGGGAACTCGACGCGATGGCCGGTCGCCACGTAGAGGCTCACCGGGTTCGAGTCGCCGGTGCTCAATTGCGAGATGCGCAGCGGATAGATCGGCTCTGCGGAAGCGAAGCGGAACGTCATCGGCTGCAGCGCCGGATACCAGTAGTAGGGGGCGTCGGCGGCGATCGACTTGCCGTACGGCCGCAGGGCCGCGGCCGCGGCGGTCGAGTCGACGCTCATCGCCACGAAGTACCAGCCCTCGTCGACGTACTGCTGCAGCACCGGCGCCACCAGCGTCAGGTTGCCCTCGTGCAGGAAGCCCCAGGCCGCCAGCGAGTCGGACAGCGCGTCGGCGTCGGAGGCCGCCACGGTCTGCGTGCGGTAGATGCCGATGAGCTCGTCTGCGATGATCTCCACGCCGCCTTCGTCGAGCCCGCGGCCGCCGGCGTCCGTCGTGTACTGCGGATCGCAGTTCCAGAACGAGTCGCGCGAGCGGTAGATGGGCGCCGTCAGCCGGCTGAGCTGTTCGAACAGCTCGGGATCCGCCTCGGCGACCTCCGGCAGCGAGGGCACCGGCACCAGCCAGGCGAAATCGGTCGGTTCGCCGAAGAAGCGCGGCAGGATGGTCAGCTCCTCGATCCCTGACCCGGCATCGTGGCGCAGGAACGCCGTCTGGCCTGGCTCCCAGACCGGGTAGCCGAAGGGTGAAACGTAGCCGCCATCGGCGCGCGCGCTGCCGGGGGACGCCACGGTCAACGCCAGGAGCGCGAGCGTCGCGGTCGCCCACCCGGCGAGCGCCGCCTCCTGCACGGCCTGCGCCGACCTCGTCGCTCGTGTCGTAGCGCGCTGCATGGTCGCCTCCCCGTCAGAGCCTCGTCGAGGCGTGGATCCGCACCCAGGCGCCCGAGAGGTTCGAGTCCCATCCATAGTTGCCGCCGACCTTGCCGCCGCTGCCGGTCAGGCCCGCCTCGAATCCGGCCGCACGCCGGCCGTCCCGCGACAGCCACTCCGGCCCGGCGCTGACCCCGAACCCGCGCAGCCACCCCGATTCGCGCCGGGTCGCTCCCGCGGCGCGGCCGCCGTCCGGGATCGTCTCGCGCACCCAGGCCAGCTCGAACCTCCAGCCGAGGTTCACGCGGAATCCCGGACGCTGTGCCAGTTCCCAGCGCTCGCCGATCTCCAACGGCACCAACGTCAGGTTGGCAGGGCTGCCGGCGGTGAACGTCGGGTCCCCGGACCACGGGTCGCCCTTCACGCTGCCGTACCCGACGCCGAAGTAGATGAAGGCACGCTCGCTGGCCCAGGCACCCAGCCGCGACTCGAGCACGGGAAAGCCGCCGTAGACATTCGACATGTCGTCCTCGAGCGGCGCCAGCCAGCGCAGGCCGGCTTCGAGCGTCAGGTCGATCGGCAGCGGCTCATCCGGTCCCGGCTGCGCGAGGGGGGGCGCCGTGAACTCGGCGCTGTCGACCTCGGGCTCCGCTCGGGCTGGCAGCGCGGCCAGGAGAACTGCCGGCGCCAGGACAAGGACCAGGGCGACCCGGCGGCGCCAGGCATCAGCGGGAGCGGCGGTCGGCGCACCGAGCCAGGAGCTGCGGGAGGACATCGTACCTCCAGGACGCGCCAGCGGGTGTTCGGAGCGGGGACGCGCGCCCGGTCGGCGAGATCGGCCAGGGTCGCGTCGCGTCTCGGGCAGGGGTAACGCCAGCATACGGCAACGACGACGGCGATTCAAGGGACGTCCCGGATGGCGACCGGAGACCATCGGCCCACCATCTCCCGTTGGTGCCGGAGGCATCCCGGCGCGCTGCCGGGCGGGGCCGGGCACCTCACCGAGAGGATCCCGCATCTCGGGTCTGGCCTAACAGGAAGCCCCCGCCGGTTGTCTAGGATGCTGAGCGCATCCCCGGGAAGGCCCCAAAGGAAGGTCCGACATGCACACGAGAGCCATCGCGGCCGCCATCTGCCTGCTGCTCACCGGCTCGGCCCTGGCCGCCGATGAACTGATCGTCACCGAGATCATGTACAACTCGTCCGAGTCGACGGACGTCGAGTGGATCGAGTTGTACAACGCCAGCGGTGGGACACTCGACCTGACCGGCTGGTGGCTGGTCGACGACAACGCGACGCATACGCGGGTTCCCTTGTCCGGAACCATGGCGCCGGGCGCGGTCATGGTCATGGCCGGCACCCAGGCCCTGTTCGCGGCGAAGTACCCTGCCGTGACCAACGTCTTTCCGGCCTGCTTCCAGACCTACGGTGTCGAGTGGTCGCTCGGCAACAGCGGCGACCAGATCAACGTCTACGACGCGGCCGACGTCCTGGTCACTTCCGTCCTCTTCGACGACGCTGCCCCGTGGCCCCTCGAGCCCGACGGTGCGGGTCCGTCCCTGCTGCTGCTCCACGACGACTGCCTCGACTGGTCGGATGGTGCCTGCTGGATCGCCGGCGAGATCGACGGGACTCCGGGAGTGCTGACGGGGACCGTCGCCGACGAGCCGATGGCGTGGGGCGAGCTGAAAGCCCTCTATCGCTGACCCTCCAGCGTCCGGACATCCCGGGCGCGTCGGCCAGTCGGCATTGCACCCAGCCACAACGGAGATCGGAACATGAAGCACCGGATCCCGCTCATCGGCAGCCTGCTGCTGCTCTGTCCGCCCGCGCTGGCCCAGAGCTATGACCTGACGATCCACCTTTCCGACGGGCAGACGGTCACCATCGCGGCCGAGGACATCCGCCGCCTGGAACTGGCGTTGTACCCCAGCGCGGTGGAGGCTCCTTCCGGCAGTGTGCCGCACGCCTTCCAGCTGCTGCGCAGCTACCCGAACCCGTTCAATCCCTCGACGACCGTCGAATACGAGATCCCGCAGTCGGCGGTGGTGACCGTTCGCATCTTCGACCTGCACGGCGCCCTGGTCAGCGAACTGCAGCGGGCGATCCAGCCGGCGGGCAGGCACCAGGTGACCTGGGATGGCACGGACTCGGGCGGCGCACGCGTCGCCAGCGGCATCTACTTCTGCGCGGTGGAATGCGGCGACCAGGCCCTTTCCCGCCAGCTGGTCCTGGTGAAGTAGGGGAGGGCGGACATGAAGAGGCTCAACAGGCAGTTAAGTCTGGCGATCGTGTGCGTCCTGCTGGCGTCCTCCGGCGGCGCGGCGCAGGAACTGAAGGTGCTTCGCGAGGACGGCCAGTCGGCGTCCTATCCGCTGGCGGGCCTCGAGCGCCTGACCTTCGGGCCGAACGCCGGCACCGCCGGCGCCGGTGACATCCTGCGGGTGCATTCGGCAGCCGGCCAGGCGCTGTTCGCGCTGGCCGCCGTCGACAGCGTGACGTTCAGCGGCACGGACCTGATGGTCGTCCACCAGCCGGACGGCGTCACGCGCCCGTTCAACCTGGCGGACATCGACAGCCTGACCTTCGGCGACAGCGCCGCCAATGTCGTCACCGTGACGTACGGCGGCTCGACCGTGACGGTCGACAACCCCCTGGCCGCGTCCGGCGTGGCCGTGGCGGTGACAGGTGCCGATGTCGTGGTCACGGCGGCCGCCGGCCTGCCGGGCAT
>JAYRFB010000130.1:0-25371 GCA_041908585.1 Candidatus Krumholzibacteriia bacterium | reverse complement strand
GGCACGGCCCGAACGCGCGATCATCGCGCTGGATGTGGTTGATCAGCCAGTAGCCGAGGAACTCGTGCAGCTCGGCGGTGATGCGGCGTCCCGCGGCGTTGAACTCGAACTGGAAGCGTTCCACCTTCTGCAGCAGCTGCCGGTGCTGGCTCTGGTGCGTCTTCAGGTGAGGGTACCCCGCCTCGGCCATCAGGCGCTCCTCGGTCGCGAAGTGCTCCTGCGTGTAGCCGGTGAGGTCGTTGAGGATCTGGTTCGCCTGTCGCGAAGCCTTGCCTTTCTGCAGGGCCTCCTCGAAGCGGTTGATGATCTCCACCAGGTTCCGGTGCTGCTCGTCGATGACCGCGACGCCTGTCTCGTACTCGGCCTTCCATTCGATGCGCGCCATTGCTGCCCGTCCCCTCAATCCCCTGCGCCATAACAGGTTTGCATCGGCCGCGGCAGCGTTCCCCGGCCGCGCGGCACCTTCGGGAGTGATCGGCTCCCGTGGCCGGTTCTTGACCACTTTCCGGGCGGGGCCGGGGGGGTGCGGCGGGCCGGGAACATGTGGCTGCCCGCGGCGTTTACAGGCTTGATCCCCCTTAACCGCATCCGAAAGGACGGCGCCATGTTCGCGTTTCCGGCTGCCAGACGCCCCCTGGGCTTGGCCGCGTACCTTTCCGCAATCCTCCTGCTGGTCGCGGCCGCCGTTCCCGCCGCTGCGGCCGCAGACGGCTACCTGGGCGTCATGCTGCAGGAGGTCTCCCCGAGCATGGGCAAGGCCCTGCAGCTCGGCGACCGCCCGGGCGTGCTGGTGAACGACGTCGTCGACGGCAGCCCCGCCGCCCGGGCGGGCCTGCAGGACGGCGACATCATCCTGGAGCTGGACGGCCGCCCGGCGACCGACCAGGCGGCGCTCACCAAGGCCGTGCGCGCCCTGGCGCCGGGCACCAGGGCCCAGTTGCTGGTCCTGCGCGACGGCCGCCAGGTGAAGCTCCCGGTCGAGATCGGCGAGCGCGAAGCGGGGTTCGCCTGGCGCTCGGGCGAGGGCGGCGACGAGGCCATCGACCTGGGTCGTCTGCACGAGTTGAAGGGCCTCGAAGGCCTGAAGGGCCTCGAGAAGCTCGAGGGCCTGGAGGATTTCGAATGGTTCGAGGACGGCGACACGAAGGTCATGATCCTGCCGAAGGGCGAAGGACGCGCGCCGCGCGTGTTCTTCGAGGGCGATGACGGGGATGGATCCGGACGCCGCGTCATCATCCGCACCCAGGACGAGGATCGCGGCTGGCTCGGCGTCCACATGGACGCGCTGAACGGCCAGCTGGGCGAATATTTCGGCGTCGAGGACGGCGCCGGGGTGCTGGTGACGGAGGTCGTCGCGGATAGCCCGGCCGCCAAGGCGGGCCTGCGCGCCGGCGACGTGATCGTCAAGGCCGGCGATACCGGAATCGCGTCCCCCGACGCCCTGCACAAGGCGATGGCAGGCACCAAGCCCGGCGAGGACCTCGACCTGCAGGTGCTGCGCAAGGGCAGCCGCCAGAAGGTGACCGCGACGCTCGGCAAGATGCCGCAGGACGCGCTCGCCGGCGAGGGCGTCGCGCCGCGCCAGATGCGGTTCTTCGGCGACGGCGACCGGGACGTGAAGGTCGTGGCCCCGCGCATGCTGCGGCGGATGGGACGCGACGGCGCCGGCAACGAGCGCGAGGTCATCATCGAGCGCAAGGGCCGGATCGACAGCGACGTCGACGGCAGCGTCAACGGCGAACTGGACGCGGTGCGCCAGGAGATGGAGGCGCTGCGCGAGGAGCTCCGCCACCTGCGCGAAGAGCTCAAGCGCTGACCAGTAGCGTGAACCGCCGGCCCGCGTAGCAGGAGGCGAGGCGGAATGGCGACCGGGGGCCCCTGCACGGCACGGGGTCCCCGGTTTTTTCGCGTCCCTGGATTCGGGTATTGCGAGCCGGTGGCGCCTCAAGGCACCTCGAGCAGCCTGTCGCACGCCGCCACCGACGGGTCGGTGAACAGCAGCCACGTGCGCACCGTGCGACCCGGGTGCAGCTGCGACAGCACCTCGCGGTAGGCCTGCAACTGCGGCCGGTAGTGCGCGGCCAGCCACGCGCGCTGCGCCGGGTCGGCCGCGCCGCGGTTGGTCTTGTAGTCGATGATGTCGACGCCATCCGGACGCACGACCAGGCGGTCGATCACGCCGACGATGCGCTGCACGGGCGGCGCCCCTCCCGCACCGGTCGCCACCCCTGCGCGTTGCGCCACCACCGGCACCTCGCTGGCGGCCACCGCCCCGGCGGGCACGCGGAACACCCAGGACAGACCCGGATCGCTGAACACCGAGGCCGCCTCGTCATGCGCGGGACTCCTGCCCGCGGGCATCGCGCCGCCGTTGCAGGCGGCCTGCAGCAGGCGATGCACCAGGTCGCCGTGGGCCGCCGGGGAGATGCCCTCCGGCAGCGCCGACGCCGCCCGGGCGGGACGCTCCTCGCGGTCCTGGCCGGCGGCCGCGGACTCCTGATGGACACCGGGAACCTCGTGATCCCCGCGATCCTCGCGCGCGTCGTCGGCCGCCGCCGAGGGCCGCACCAGCGTGAACCGCGGTCGGCGCACGGGCGGCGTCCAGCGCGCGGGCGGCGGCGGCGGCGCGTGCGGTTCGCGCGCCGCGGCCGGGGCTCCGGCGGCCGCGACGGCGTGCAGGTCGTCGTCCTCCGGCGGCGGCGCCGCCACGGGCGGCATGCGCCCCTCGGCAACGGCCTGCGAGCGGGCGAAGGCCGCGGAGGCGAGCAGCGAGCGCAGCGGGCTGTCGGGATCGTCGCCGCCGGCGCGCGAGCGGTCGCCACCCAGGACGTGCAGGCGATCGCGAGCGCGCGTCAGCGCCACGTAGAGCAGGTGCGCGCGCTCGGCGTCCTCGCGCGCCTGCGCGCGGCGCACGGCCTCGGCCAGCGGGTCCGGCAGGGCCTCCACGCCCTCGGGCAGCTCGAAGCCCCCCCGCTGCGCCGCGTTCGTGCGCAGGAGCAGAGCCGGCCGCCGGCGCTCGTCGCCCAGGAGGACCTGCGCGCGGGCCCGTCCCGGCCCGCGGTCGGCGTCCACCAGCAGCACCACCGGCGCCTCGAGGCCCTTGGCGCCGTGTACCGTCAGGAAGCGCACGCGCCCCTCGCCGCCGCCGGGCAGCGGAGCCTCCTCCCGGTTGCCCCGCGCGGCGGCGCGCGCGATCGCCTCGGCAAGGCGGCGCGCGGTCGGCGTGCCCGGCACGTCGCCGCCGAGCGCGAGGTCGAACAGCCGCTCTAGGTTGAACCGCGCCTGCTCGCCCAGCGCCACCTGGTAGCGCGCGGGCAGGTCGCCCTCGCGGGCGAGGCGACGCAGCAGGTCGTGGCAGCTCTCGAAGTCGAGCTTGCGCCGCCAGCCGGCCAGGAGCGCGGCCGCGGCGGCGGCCCTCGCGTCGGACGATTCGCGCAGGGCCTGCCAGAGCGGGCGGCGCGGTTCGCGCCAGCGGCCGTCCTCGCGGCGATCGCCCACGCCGCGCGCGGACAGCAGCGCCTGGAATGCCGCCTCGTCCAGGCGCACGATGGGCGAGCGCAGGACCGTGGCCAGCGCCGCGTCGTCGTCCGGCCAGGCCAGCCAGCGCAGGAGCGCCAGGACGTCCTGCACCTCGCGGCTGGCCGCCAGCATGCCGCGTCCGGGCGGGGTGAACGGGATGGCCGCATCGCGGAACGCCCGCTCGTAGAGCGCGAAGGCCGTGCGCGTGCGGGCCAGCACCAGGACGTCGCGCCATTCCAGTGGACGCCAGGCGCGCGACGCCGGGTCGAAGACCTCCCGGCCCTGGTCGTGCAAACGGCGCACGAGCGCCGCCGCGGCCCGCGCCGCCTGCGCCTCGCCGCCGCCGCCGCCCGGCTTCTCCGGGTCGTCGGGATCGGGGAACGGGGCGTGCACGACGAACTCGCCGTCCCGGTCCGCGCGCGCCCAGTCCTGCCGCACGCCCGCCGCCTGGCCCGGCTCGAGCCGGCCGGCCGGCGGCGTCGCGTTAAAGAGGTCGCCGACGCCCTCGACCACCGCGCGCAGGCTGCGGAAGTTCGTCGGCAGCTCGAGCACGCGGCAGTCGTAGCCCGCCATCTCCGCGGCGATGTCGGCGAACAGCTGCGGCCACGCGCCGCGGAAGCCGTAGATCGACTGCTTGACGTCGCCGACCAGGAAGACCGTGCGCGGGCGCTCGCCGCCGCCGGCGCGGAACTCCTCGACGAACGGACGCAGCAGCTCCCACTGGTTGAGGTTCGTGTCCTGGAACTCGTCGACCAGGATGTGCTGGATCGCGTCGTCGAGCCGGTACTGCAGCTCGCCCGCCAGCGCAGGATCCGCCAGCAGCGCGCTGGCCAGGTCCTCCAGGTCCTGGAAGTCGACGACGCGGTCTCGCCGCTTCAGCTCGTCGAGGATGTCCAGCAGGCGCAGCCCCAGGCGCAGCAGGGCGACGTTGTCCTCGAGCAGCTCGAGGCGACCGAGGTCCAGCAGCACGGACAGGACCGGCAGCGCCTGGCCGGCGACCAGCGCGTTGAAGGCCGGCTTGAACTCCGGGACGCGGCTCCTGGTGAACGAGCGCACCTTTCCCGCCTGCGTCAGCAGGAGCGCGTGGGCGCCGGCGGCGAGCGCGTCGACATCGGCTTCTTTGGCGCCCGCACCGTGGGCGTCGACGAGGGCCTGCGCGCCGGCGGCCAGCTCCGCGAGCGTCTCGGCCGACTTGCCGGGAAAGTCGTCGAAGCGCGCCTGCGCGGCGGGAACCAGATCGGCGGCGAACCGCGCGAGCGCCCCCGCCAGCAGCGCGCCGAGCCGGCCCCTGGCGTCGCCGTCGTCGTCGGCCAGGGCGGGCAGCAGGGCGCGGCGCAGGTCGGTCGCCAGGCGGCCCAGCTCGCCGGTGCGTGGACGCGGGCGCCGTTCCGCGGCGTCGGCGCCGGCGTCGATGCCCGCGCCGAGCCACCGCTCCAGGCGCATCGCGTGGTCGAGGCACGGCTGCAGCAGCCGGCGCAGCCCGTCCGGACGCGCGCCCAGCCGCCGGGCGGCCGCCGCGAGGTCCGGATCGCGCGCGATGTCGGCGACCAGCCGGTCGCAGGCCTCGTCGTGCAGGTCCTGCGGTTCCTCGAGCACGCCGAACGTGGGGTCCAGCCCCGCCTCGCGCGCGAAGCGCCCGAGCACGACCTGGCAGAACGAGTGGATCGTCCCGACCTGCAGCGCCGCGGTATCGGCCAGCAGCTGCTCGTAGAGCGCGCCGGCGGCGGCGATCTCGCGCTCGCCGGGTGCGCGCCCTTCGCGCGGGCCGAACAGCTCCCCCAGCCGCCGCGCGCGCTCGTCGGGCCCGGCCAGGGCCAGCGCGCGCGCCTCGCGCAGCAGGCGCTCCTGGATCTCGACCGCGGCCTTGCGCGTGAACGTGACGGCCAGCAGCGTGCCGGCGGCCGCGCGCGCCGGCGTGTCCTCCAGGCACAGGCGCAGGAAGCGGTTGACCAGCGCCGTCGTCTTGCCCGAGCCGGCCGAGGCGCCGAGCACGACCGAATGCGTCGGCGTGGAGGCGTCGAGCTGGACCTGGCGCGCCAGGGCGGCGGGATCCACGGGGTTCACCACGCGTCCTCCCGCTGGTTGACCAGAGTCTCGACGCGGCGTCGCACCGGCGCCGGCAGGTCGGCTTCCTCGAGGCGGCAGGCGCCGCGCCAGTCGCAGGTGTCGCAGGGCAGCCGCGACAGGCGCTCGCCGCCCTGCGCGCGCGGGATCAGCGGGAACGGGCCGTCGGGCGTCGCCGCCTCGCAGGCGAGCCGCACCAGGCGCGCGGCGCCCTCGAGCAGCAGCGGCCGGCCCTCGCCGTCCAGCCCCGGCAGGTCGACGCGCGGGCCGACGCCGGACCTGCCGCCCAGCGCGTAGTAGGCGCCCTCGACGATGCCGCGGCCCGTCGGCCTGGGGCCACCGGCCTCCGGGATCGCCACCGCCCCGGCGGCGACGGCCGCCGCGTAGAGCAGGACCTGGAGCTCCTCGCCGCTCTCCACATCCTTGCGCGCGTGCAGGTCGCCGGTCTTGAAGTCGAGCACGGCCACCCGCGCCGGATCGGCCACGCCGAGGTCAATGCGGTCGATCTTCCCGTCCAGCAGGAGGTCCGCCGCCGCGGAGGGGAGTTCGTCGGGCAGCGCCGCGAGCAGCGCCGCCGCCGCTTCATCGCCGGCGCTCGCCAGCTCCGCGCGCAGCCACCCGAGCAGCGCGGACAATGGCAGCTCGAACGGCACCTCGAAACCGGCCGGGCGCCAGGTCGCGAAGCGCCCGAGCTCGTGCGCGACCACCGGCTCGGCCAGGGCGAGGAAGGCCTCGCGCCAGAGCACGCGATCCGGCTGGTGCGCGGCGTCGGCCGCGAAGGCGGTGGCGGCGGCCTGCTCGAAGGCGTCCAGCGCGGAACGCTCATCGCCCGCGACCAGCGCCGCGTGACCCGCGCCGCCGGGCCGCAGGAAGAGCGCCAGCGCCTCGTGCGCCCGCGAGCCGTACTCGCGGCGGCCGAACTCGCGCTGCACGTCCTCGTCTCGGCGCAGCGCGAAGCGGCGCTCGAGCAGGAAGCGGTACGGGCACTCGCGCCACAGACGCAGCACCGACCAGCTCAGGCGGTTGACCGGCCGCGCCTCGGCCAGCAGCGGTGCCGGCTGCGGCTCGGCCAGGAAGGCGCGCTGGATGGCCACGGGATCGACAGCCACGGGATCGACAACTCCGGGGCCGGTCGCCCTCGCCAGCGGCCGCCACGCCGCGGCCTCGCCCGCGAGCAGCGACGCGTCGCCCGGCGACAGCCCGTGCACCAGCAGCAGGCGGTCGACCAGCGGCGAGGGCAGCACCGGTCCGCGGTCGTCCTCGCCGGGCCAGGTGAGCGCGACACGGGGCGCGCCGTGCAACAGGCGCAGGAACAGCTCGGCATCGGCGTCGAGGCTGTCCTGTCGCGACGGCAGGCCGAGGGCCTCGCGCGCGCGACGGCCGAGGAAGGCGGGTCGCGCCGGACGCCGGGGCAGCGCGCCGTCGGCCAGCCCGCCGACCACCAGCAGGTCGTGGCGCTCGAGCCTCGCCTCGAGGTGACCGGTCACCAGCAGGCCGAGCCCCTGGTCGCGGTGCGGCGGCGCCAACGCGGCCGCAAGCGCGCGACCGAGGTCGGCGGCGAACGTGGCGGGCGCCACCGCGGGCAGCAGCGCGGCGTCCGCGGCGAGGGAATCGAGCAGGCGCGCGGCGGCGATCACGTCGGCGCGGTCCGACGACGCGTCGAGCGGCCGGTCGGGCGCGAGCAGTTCCCAGCACCGGCGCAGCGCCGCCAGGTGCGCGCCCCAAGGCTGCGGGCCGCGACGCCCGAGAGCCAGCAACGGCTCGAGCGCGTTGCCGATCTCCGCCACGAACGACTCCATGCCGTCGGTGGCGCGGCGCAGGACGGCGCACGCCGCCTCGTCATGCTCGCGCGCACGCAGCAGCAGCGAGCCCTGCCCGCCCTGGAACGCGGCGTCCGAGCGCAGCAGGCGTTCCAGGCGCAACGTCCACAGGCCGTGGTTGCCGCCGGGCGCCGGCAGCGCGACGTACGGATGCGCCAGCAGCTCGAGCACCGCCTCGCCGCGCAGCCCCGTCAGCGCGGCGCGCAGCGCGAAGCGCAGCAGCAGCCCGGCCGGCTGCGCCGACAGCGGCTCGCCGTGCGTGTTATCGACATCGAGCCCCGCGTCGCGCAGGCGCGCCGCGACGCGCGCGGCCAGCCGGCGGTCCGGCACCGCCACGGCGATGCGCGCGGTCGCGCCGTCCGGTTCCTGCAGGCGCCGGACCACCAGGTCGGCGATCACGGCGGCCTCGTGCTCGGCGGTGCCGCAGGCCAGGCACCGCAGCGCGGCGTCCGGGCCCGGCGCCGGCAGCGGCGGCAACTCGGCAGCCAGCGCGGCGAGCCGCTCGCGCAGGGCCGGCATCGCCGTGTCGGCTGGCGCAGGCGCGTCGTCGGCGCCGGCACTCGCCCAGGCCGCGGGGTCCGCCCCCAGCAGCAGCGCGGCGCGACGCGCCGGGCCCAGCGGACCGCCGCGCTCGTCCCGCGGATCCCAGGTCGCGAGCAGGCGCCTGGTGAGCGGATCGTCGCCGGCGGGCACGACGACGATCGACGCCGTGGCCGCGGCCAGCACCGCGCGCATCGGCGCCGCGGTCACCGGGTCCAGGCGCGTGAAGCCGGCGGCCACCGCCAAGGCGGGCGCGGGCGCGAGCCACATGACCGGCGCGGGCGTGTTGCCGGCGGTGGGTGTCTCCAGGCGCGCAGCCAGCTTCACCAGCGTGTCGACCTCGTCGTGCGGCACGATGTCACGGTAGAGGCGCCACGCCTCGCGCAGGCTGCGCAGCTCGGCGGCCGTCGACTCGGCCTCGGCCTCGCGTACCGCCATGCGCGCCAGGGCCGCCTCGACTGGCGCCGGTCCCAGCAGCAGGTCGGCCAAGCGCTGGCGACGGATCTCGTCGTACGCGCGCACGAGCTCCTGCGCCAGGCCGGGCGCCGTCTCGGGCGGGCCCTGCAGCCAGCCCCGCGCCGCCAGTTCGTGCGAGAGGATCAAGGCGCGGTTGGCGGTCGCCGGCGGCGGTGCTGGCGGCAGCAGGCCGAGCGCGGTGAGCGCTTCGGCCGCCAGCTGGGCGGGCGTCAGGATGCGCGGCAGCAGCACCGCGGGCTGGCCCGAGCGCTCGAACAGGAGCTGGCCCAGCGTGCGGCAGGCGCGGGACGAGGGCAGCAGGACCAGGGCGGCCGTGAAGTCACCCGCCGGGGCGCCGGGCACGACGCGGCACAGCTCGGCGGCGACCGCCTCGAGCGGTGATGCGGTCAGTGGGAGCGGCAGGAGCTGCGGTCGCACGGACGGGACTTCCCTTGGCTGGGACGGCTGACGCGGCGCGCCGGCATCAGCGTGCGCGGGACCATTGCACAAGGTGAGTTGTGCCGCCGAGGAGGTGTACTGCCGCTTGAGTCGGGCGACGTGCAGCCGCGATCGCAAGCACACCGCTCTGACACACCTGCAGGGACTCCCGCGCGCCGCCAGGGCGGACGGCGTCCGTCAAGATCTGTGCGCGCGAATCCTGGGCTGGAAGAGATTGGCATCCCGAGCGGGGCGCGCAGCGTGAAGGCGCGAGAGGACCATCGGGCGATCATCATCGAAAGAGCGCCTTAAGATCTCCCCACAACTTGTTCTCAACGGCCACCGGCTGCCCGATGAACGGGACAAAGTCCACGATGTAATCACAGGTGTGGATCCACGAGGCGATGCTGTCGGCGCTCGACGTTCCCCAGTCGTTGTTCGTCAGATCGAGATGGGGTAGTCCGTCGGCCTTCGCTCTCTCGTCGCAGGGGTAGTTCTGCAGGATGGTGTACTGTGCGCCCCGAGCAAGAAGGCTCTCGTGCACCACCAATGAGTTCATCGAGTCGAAGTTCAATGAGGCCACTGTGGCATCCAAGATGCTCACTCGTTCCATCCGGATGTTGGGGCGCTCGAGGGCCCACACCGCATTCACCTGAGAGTCAAACGTGCAGTCTGTCAAATTCGCCGTGCTGTAGCCAATGATCATGCCATTCGACACATCGACTCTGCCTGCCGTTTGCCTGGAAAACACGCAATTCGAAACCGTGGCGGCGTCTACGCCAAGGAGTGCCAAGCCAGAAAATCCGCCAACGAACCTGCAGTCCGTTACGACTGCGGAAGGTACGCCCTGGACATGAACGCCGTACTGACTCCAGTTGTTGACCGTTGCCAGGCTGAAGTCGCAATCACTGATCAATACGGATGACAGCCCGGATGCTCCAATATGCTGATAATTGCGGTGCACTTGGTCAAAGCTACAATTGCGGACCTCAAGGGACCCCCCGAATGCGCACAACATCGAATTGGCATTGGCCCGAAAACTGCAATTCGTAAAGACTGAGGTATCAGGAGCTTCAGCACAGGTCACTCCGTATCCCATGTTTTCAAAGCCAATGTTCGAAACAAAAACGCGCCGATTGCCCCAATACGTTCCCGCGTCAATTCCCCGATTCCATCCCTGGGTGAGATCCCAGGTTGTTGTGGGACCGATTATCGTCAACTCCGGGCCCGCCCCGATCAAAGTGAGTTCTGGTTGCCTTACAACAACGCGCACGAACGCTGTCCAGCCGGGCGTCGTCCAGATCGCACCCTCATTGTAGCGTCCCGGCCCAATCAGAATTGTATCGCCACTGGCCGCCGCATCAACCGCTACTTGGATCGACGAGTAGTCCCCGTGGCCATCGCGTTCTACGCGCAGAACGGTACCAGCTGCGGGTGCGGCGCAGACCAATGCTAACAATAGAAATAATGCTCGCATAAAACACTCCTCCAGCGCCCGCCAACTGGTCGACGGTGGTCGCAAGCCATACCCAACGAGCCCACAAACGTCCACAGACATTTGTCGCTATCTCAGAAGGACAATAGATCGACTAGCTCGCAATCCTCCTGCGTCTAGCCGCGCAAAATACACTCCGCTTGCGACCTGTCTGCCATAGTTGTCCAGGCCGCTCCAGTTCGCGGTATGTGCACCAGCAGCAATCTCTCCATCTAGCAGTCGAACGACAAGGCGCCCTCGGATGTCGTATATTTCCAATCGTCCGCTTCCAGCTTTCGGAACCGCAAACTGCAACTGAGTGCAGGGATTGCTGGGATTGGGAAATGCAACCATTTCAATGCCAGTTAATTGCGCAGCAGCACGGTCTCCCACAGGGGCGCCACTGTGCATGTTCAATACCAGCGCTCCGTCCAGTGATTTACTGGCTTCCAAGATCGGAGCGATAGCTAACTGCCAGTCGGGTCGAATTGGATTCCACTGTTCTCCATCGCCACTTAACCATCCACGCCGAATTCCATCGCCGACCAAATACCCAACGCCAAAGCCCCCACCTATTCCAGTATGCTGAAACACCGCACCCTGCTGTATGCGCAAGAAGAGGTACAGTCCGCCGGAGTCCGAGGCAATAGGCTGTGCAAAAGTTGCTTCACTCCAAGACAAACTCGTCCCGGCAACTTCTCGCAGCAAAGGCGTCGCGGTTGAAACCGCCCTGGGCCATTCCGGTACTCCTGCCGCCGCCGAAATCTCCGAAAATGTGGTCTCGCCGTCGTTCTGATACCACCGCACTCCGGTGACTGCGGCACCATCAGCCACGGGCACCCAGACTGCTATGTAGGTATCGGGCGTCACTCGCGACAGACCGAACACTCCCGCGATAGGGGGCACCCCATCTTCGCCGAGTGCACTGGCGGCGCAAATCGCAATTTGTGTCCCGACAAGCAGCATCCCCAGGATCTTCATCGCCTAACCTCCGCCGGCTATTGGGAAATGGGACACCCAAACAGGTACAAAGTCCTGCGCGTACTCGCAGAATCAAAGTCGATCACTTTGCTGTGAACCTTGTAGGGCGCCGTCATCTCCTCTGCACAAGGTCGATCGAACCACGTCACGCGATGAAGATAGGTCCCATTGGCCTTCCTCTGCGTTGCCGCAACGGCGACGTCCCCCATGGAGGCATCGAGGCCTCCGACATTCGGATAGCCCGGCAACTTGTTCGGGAATTCTACATAATCGAGTTGATTGTCTCCAGGCGTCGCAGTCTCCCACTCAAAGACCCAATCAAGGGAATCTTCTCCGAGGACAAAATTCACATACATAGATACTGAACTGCTATCAACAATCGGTCTAGACAGCTGAACCGTATGGTAGGCATCAGAGGAAACAGTCTCGTATTGTGTCTGACCGCACGGCCAAATGATCTCCACATCGACTAGGCCTGAGTACGCCCCGAGACCAAAAACCAGGTCCAAATCATGCTGGCCAGCTTGCCCACTGCCGCCGTCTACAATCTGGGCCTGACGATGATCGCCCGCAGTGACGATGACGGTGGCTCCGACACCTCTAAAATTGCACGATCCGTCGGCATCTTCGAGACGAATGCCGACCCAATGACTTCCGTGAGGAAGGCCACTCGCCGCAACACTGGACCTGAGAAAAAGCCTAGTGTTTGAACGAGGGCTCAAGAGCTCGGCGGCCAGAAACAGATCCGTGAATCCATCCATATGAAAATCTGCGGCACACGACCCATATGCTTCGGATGTCCGCAGGCCCGACGGATAGACCACGCTGAAATGGTGCGTCGTTGGTTCATTCTTGAGCAATTCGTGCGCACCTACGCTGCTATTCTTGGTTGGCGTTGCCATGTCCAAACAACCGTCCAAGTCGAAATCGAAGACCTCCACATCCATCGGATCATGAGGCCAGCCGTCGTCAAATCCTCCCGAATATTGGTGCTCGTGCCAGCCAACGACAAACGTGCTGATACCGGTCTGGGCGTCAAGCTGATTGCGGAGCCATCCTCGATCATTAAGCCCGTGGTAGACAATATCAACATCACCATCGTTATCGACATCCCCAGGTGCTGCATATACGTGATTTACATTAAGTGCGCCCAGACAACTGGACATGCAGGCAGTGGTCTCATCACTGAAATGGCCGCCGATGTTGAGATAGAACTTCGATTTTGCGTCGTCGCGGGCAGCGTGCTGAATCGCCAACAAATCCATATCGTGATCTTTGTCAACATCAACCCACAGAACTGATCTAACATCGTCGATTGTCGATCCTAGACCCGCAATGTCGGTCACCTCGACAAAGCCACGCAGCCCCCCCGGCAGGGCGACATTCTTGTAGAGTCGGAGATGGATTGACCCCGCGTCGAAAGACATCAGCGACGGGGCAACCACGGTCAGCAAGTCCAAATATCCATCGCCATTATAGTCGCCCCAAGCACCGCTGAGTGTCCAATCCCAGCCGGCTCCGAGTGGTGCGCGCAATCCGGTTGCGCTCGTGACATCGGTGAATCCACCATCACCGTCATTGCGGAAGAGGCGATGCCGGAAAATCGAACTGTCTCCATTCCACCTTGGATTGGGAGCGAAGAAATCAACAGCGCTATCATTGTCGTAATCAGCTGCAATCAAACCCGTGGTTCCATTTGCAGGGCGTTGAGCACCGAAGACATCTATAGTACGATCTGACAGGGTCGGCGCACCTGATGTCGCATATCCAGTGCAGATTCCTGCGTACCCCTTGTTTAGCGTTTCATCCAAAGTGTTGGAAGACCCGGACACTACGATGTCCTTGTCGGCGTCGCCATCAATATCAATTGCCACGGCATTGCTCGGAACCAAAGGCAAGTTCGTGTGCGTCGCAATCGTCGTGTCGTCCGTCTTGTCCACATAGGGCTCTATCTTGAGGTCCACAACATTCGACAGAATCGCATAGGATTGAATCGCGGCGGCGACGCGCGCTCTTTGTATCTCAGTGAAGGTGGACCAACAGGACATGCAGCTGTTGGCCATGACATTCGAAACATCTGGCGTATAACCCGGGAAGCTATCCGTGAACGCCGCTGCCAAGCTGCAATCCGGCTGCACCCAACCAGTAAGTCCCGGATCGGCTGGGGTATCCGACACCAAATCTCCGGTTGTCGTGCCATTACTTCCATCAAAGTTCTCTACGCCAAGCATCGTCTCGCTGGTGTGGTACAGACCAAGACAGTGTCCAATCAGATGACTGAGCGCCGACTGTGGGCTTTGTGCGCCAGAAAGTACCAGGGCCGAACTTGGAATGCTTTGAGCCCTGCCGCGTGCCAGGCCCGCTGCTGAGCCCAAGTAGATGTCTATCGCATTCTCGTGCGGATCTTGTGCGAAGATCCAGGTCGCAAACGAGTCCGGATGAGCCAAATACGTCGAATTCAGGACATCTGAATGTCCCAAGATGTCCAATCCAACACCCAAGACCATGAGCTCTTCATTGGCGGCCTCCAGCATGCTGTCAACCGCGCTCTCGCTGAGTCCGCCCGACCCGTCATCTTGCCTCAGCACGTGAATCACGCACCTGACTGACGCGAAGAAATCGGCATCTGAGTATGCAGGAGCCAAGCCCTTGACAGTCAACGAGTCAGGCACCATCGCAATCGTGCTGCAATCAAAATACTGGGCCCATCCGGGGAGAATCCAAAACACGGCCAGCAACGCGGGAACGACCATCCGCACGACATACCGATGAGTTCGGCTCACGGCCCAGCCTCCATGTGTGCCTACTGCGTGCCTCTTGCAACTTCGGGCAAATCAGGGCGTGTTCGGGGGCGGAGATCTATCGCCCGGCAGATCGTATGCTGGTCAAATCCGCAGATTTCCGCCTCATGCGATCGCCCGGCGAATTGGTACGGATTGCGGCGCGACCCCGAGCTTTCTCCGCTGGTGATCGTGCCAGTCTCCCACATTGGCCAGTCGCAAACTCCGATTAGCCCCTGACTCCCGGCTGCGATTCTATGGCTGATCGTCCGATTCGTCAATGTCGAGATTACTCGAGACAGACCCAGGAATCACGCGGCACAGAAGGCCTGCTTCGTGCTCTCGATTTCGGCGGGAATAATGCGATTCGTCCCGGCTCCGGATATGACCAAGTCGATGTCAGCGCCCACCACCGAGCGCAGTTCGTTCAGGGGCCGGAAATTAGCGTCGGCGCGCTCGTACGGGCTCATCGGGCCGAACTCGACGGGCAGATCCAAGTCGCTTACGCCGGGCCGGAAGGCGTCCCGCAGCGCCGAGCCGAACACGTCGAGACGTTCGGCGCGGTAGCGTTGGCACAGGTCCTCGATGGCATCCCGGTTGTCTTCGAGCAAAAGGAACATGACGCGTCTCCCTTGCACCGCTGGTCGTGACACATCCCTGCCGATCGCCGCTCCTGGCTCAACGGACCCGTTATCGAGATTCTGCTCCACATCCTGCGCGGTCTTCTGCGTTCCCGCCATGATCTGCTGCTGGAAAGCCCCACTACCGAAACGAGGCCCCTGAATCCTCCCAGGTTGTGGATTCGGTTGGGAGGGGGCAGTCGGCAGACGGCTCGCTCCTACCCGCCGCTGCTTTCAAGCCGCGGCCCGCTGCGCCCTTTCGCCTTGCAGGGGATCACTCCCATCTGTGCCTGGCGTCAGCGACGAGAACGGTCGCACCGCGCTCAATGATAGAGTCCACCTGCCCTTCCTGTACGGCCTCTGCCAGCTCCGACGCTGCAGCGAGAACCGGCGGCCACCGCCAGGGTCGGCGCGGGCGCGGGCCATGGCGCCGGCCCGGAGGCGTCGCCAGCGGCGGGTCTCTCTGGGCGCGCGGTCAGCCTCACCAGCGTGTCGACCTCGTCGTGCGGCACCTTGTCACGGTAGAGGCGCCATGCCTCGCGCAGGCTGCGCAGCTCGGCGACCGTCGACTCGGCCTCGGCCTCGCGCACCGCCATGCGCGCCAGGGCCGCCTCGACTGGCGCCGGCCCCAGCAGCAGGTCGGCCAGCCGCTGGCGCCGGATCTCGTCGAACGCGCGCACGAGCTCCTGCGCCAGGCCGGGCGCCGTCTCGGGCGGGCCCTGCAGCCAGCCCCGCGCCGCCAGCTCGTGCGAGAGGATCAAGGCGCGGTTGGCGGCCGCCGGCGGCGGTGCTGGCGGCAGCAGGCCGAGCGCGGTGAGCGCTTCGATCGCCAGCTGGGCGGGCGTCAGAATGCGCGGCAGCAGCACCGCGGGCAGGCCCGAGCGCTCGAACAGGAGCTGGCCCAGCGTGCGGCAGGCGCGGGTCGAGGGCAGCAGGACCAGGGCGGCCGTGAAGTCACCCGCCGGGGCGCCGGGCACGACGCGGCACAGCTCGGCGGCGACCGCCTCGAGCGGTGATGCGGTAAGCGGCAGCGTCAGGACCTGCGGTCGCACGGGCGGGACTTCCCTTGGCTGGGGCGCCGAAGCGGTTAAAGCGGCAAGCGGGCATCAGCGCGCACGGGACGATAGCACGACGAGGCTTGGGACGTCGAGGGTGGGTGCTCGCGGTCGCGTCGGGCACCGGAGTGCTTCGCCGCTCCCGAGCCTCCGCGGCCGCAAGGGGCCGCACGCCCTCATGAACGCGATCTGTCGCCCGATGCCGTCCAACCGAATCGGTCTCAATGGCGCCCCTTAACGCCTGCTCCGGCCGCCCCCGCGTACGGGACCAGGTCGCAGACGATGGGGACGAACACGATATCCTCCCGCTCATCCGGCACCGGCGGCAGCTTTTCCCGCACCTTGGGGTGCAGGCGGGCGTCCGTGGCCGCCCGCGAGGCGGGGGTCACGTTGCGCAATACGACCGCGCAGTCGTTCTCCAGCAGCGCGATAACGTCATAGTCGCTGTCGAACGAGCCGGTCGGGTCCCAAATCTCCACGCGCTCCCGCAACTCGCCGGTCGCCGCGTGCACCTCGAAGCGACACACCATGCCGTCGGGAAGCTCCTTCTGGTACATCGACGTGCGCACCCGGAGGCCTCCACCCGCCAACACATCGATCGCATTGATGACCGGATCGAACGGACTCAGCTTCATGTCCGTGAAACTGAAGTCGTCGTTGGAGACCCTGTAGCTCCTGTACTTCAGGACCTCGAGCTCGGCCGGTGTTCTACGGTGGGATCGGTACGGTCGCGTCGCGACCCGCGTCACTTCGCCGCTCCGGTTCCGCCACTCCAGCCTGTATTCGTTGCGCCTGGACGAGTACAGGATCCCGCCGTCACCAACGGCGACGGCGGTGAACCAGGGCACGAACTCCTCCTCTTCGTCCATCGCGGCGCCTACGGCCTTCTTCCTGGAGGCGCTATGGAACTCTTCCGTCCGGCGGCCCTCGGCATCATGGAGGGCGACATGAAGCTCGGTCAGGGACACGCCCGGGTCGTCGACCTGCTTGGATTCCATGTACACTCCGAACCAGCCGTACGGAGTATCCTGCAGCCTCACGGCGTACGCGTTCGCCTGCAGGCGCCAGCGTCCGACCGGATTCCCTTCGAAGTCCACGAATTCCAGCTTGGAGGGGAATCCGAACTGGACCGCGAGGCGACCGTCGCGGCAGACGAACATCGGCCCGGGGCTTCGGATCTCGCCGGGGCCCTCCCCTTCGCCCATGATCCGGCCGATGTAGGCGCCGTCCCTGTCGAAGACGTGGACGTTGCACAGCTGGGCATCGAGCAGGTAGAAGCGCCCGGCGTGCGACAGCACCTGGTTCCCATAGGTATAACCCCAGACGGGCGCCTCGGGACTGTCGACGTCGACCCGCCATCGTTCCTTCAGTTGAAGTCGACGCACGCTGGGCGGTTCGGCGGGACAGGTCACGTGCACCGGCTCCGAGCGGGTCGTGCCGGCGATGGCGGTGAGCGCCGTGATGAGGATCAGGGTGTGTTTCATGCTGCCTCCGGATGAGGATAGGCTGAACAGAGCACATTCCCCCTCGGCATGCCCTTGCGATTGCTGGCTGAAACCTCCCGAGTATCTGCTGCCGGGGCCCGGATAGTCAATCGACCTGTGCTGCGTTCTGCCCCCGTTCGCCTGGCGTGGGATCACTCGCGGCCGTCCGCCCTTTGCTTCGCCGTCCGGCCGATCTCCAGCCAGTCGTCGATCGCGAACGTCTCGCCGATTCGGAACTCACGTTGCGGTCGCGTTCGCATCGGCGGTACCGCCAGCGATCGGGTAGGTGTTGGCTTGCGGCTCCTGGCTCAGGCGCCACCGGACACGCTCTGGCAGCGACAGCGCCCACTGCCGATGTTGCACGCGTGGCGGCAGTTGCCGCAATGCACGCGGCACATCGCGGCAGCGGGAGGCGGCGGGGTCTGCCGACTGTTGCGCCGGCGCAACTGTGGCGGCAGGGTGAGACTTGCGCCGGCGCAGCCGCAGCGCCGTCGCGGGACCTGCGCCCGCTACTTGACGAGCACGAGCGTACGCGCCTGCGCCACCCCCGCCGACACGAGCCGGCACACGTACACGCCCGCGGCCACGGCCTGCCCGTCCGCATCGCGTCCGTCCCAGGCGACGTCACCCGACCCGCCCGGCAGGAAGCCGTCCGCGAGCTTGCGCACCAGGCGGCCGGACGCGTCGTGGATGGAGACCCGGGCGTTCGCGCCGCCGGCGGGCAGCTCGAAGCGGATCCGCGTCGAGGGATTGAACGGGTTCGGCGCGTTGCCTAGCAGGCGCGGCCCGACATCCGGCAGCGGCGCGGCGCTGGTGCCGCCGCCGGTGGCAACGACGAGGTTGTCGATGGCCCACGACTCGTCCATCCCGCCTTGCCAGTTCTGGGCGGCGCCGCCCGAGACCGCGCCCAGCCGCCAGGTGACCGTCAGCGTCGAGGCCGTGTGCGGGATACCGCTGAACGCGGGCTCCACCGACAGGTCGTAGGCGCGGTCGCGGCCGTAGTAGGAGCCGGCCGACCAGCCGAGGTTGGTGCCCGCGCTCAGCAGCGCGCCGGGCGGCGCGTCGTAGCTCGAGGCATCGCCCAGGGCCAGCTGGAACCAGTGCGAGAACAGCAACTGGCCGTCGACCAGGACTTCCATCAGCTCGGTGCCGTCCCAGGAATCCAGGAGCGCCAGCAGGAAGGACAGCGACACCTCGGTGTGCGCCGGCAGGTCGGTCAGGGTCAGCGTGGTCTCGTGGAGCGCCTGCGTGTGGTAGCGCAGGACGTTGCCGCCGAACTGGTTGCCGGGGGCGCCGAGGCCGGCCAGGCCCTGGCAGGGCTCCACCTGGACCCCGGCGCCGGTCAGCTCCGCCGGAAGGCCGGCGCTGAAATCGGTCGAGAACACGACCTCGGCCGCGGACGGAGCCGCGACGGCCAGCAGCGCGGCCAGCGTCAGGACGGCCAGGCGGCTGCGGGGAGCGGCCCCGGCCCGGGAACAGATGCGCAACATGGTTGTTTCTCCTCTTTTGCGGGTCCGGACAGCGAGAATGCCTCCTAAACCATAGAGAGTCACTCCGGTTTGGTTCGTCACAACGGCCGGACCCCGAAGCCGGCGGCGGGCCGCCATTGACCGCCTGCTGCCGCGGGTGCTAGAAGTCGACCTGATGGGCGGCCCCGGGCGGCGGCCGCCACCCCTTCCCCGAAAGGACCTCCCATGTCCCGACGCCTGCTGCCGGCGACCTTCCTGGTCGCGCTGCTGCTCACCTGGGCCGTCGCTGCCGCACCCTCCCGCGCGGTCGACCTGGCCGCGCCGCTCCCGCTGGATGCGGCGGTGACCACCGGCACCCTGCCCAACGGCCTGCGCTACTACGTGCGCCCGAACGCGAAGCCGGAGCAGCGCGCCGCGCTGTGGCTGGTGGTCGGCGCCGGCGCCGTCGAGGAGGACGACGACCAGAACGGGTTGGCGCACCTGGTCGAGCACATGGCCTTCAACGGCACCGAGAACTTCCCGCGGCAGGAGCTGGTCGGTTACCTGGAGTCGATCGGCATGCAGTTCGGCCCCGAGGTCAACGCCTACACGAACCAGAACGAGACCGTGTACATGCTGCAGGTGCCCACGGACAAGCCGGAGCTGCTCGACACGGGCCTGCGCATCCTGGAGGAATGGGCGCACCGCATCAGCTTCGAGGACGAGGAGGTCGACAAGGAGCGCGGCGTCGTCATCGAGGAATGGCGCCTGGGCCGCGGCGCCGACGAGCGCATGAGCGACGCCCAGATGCCGATCCTCTATAAGGGCTCGCGCTACGCCGAGCGCAACGTCATCGGCGACCCGGAGATCCTGCGCCACGCCACCTACGAGACGCTCAAGCGCTTCTATCGCGACTGGTACCGGCCCGACCTGATGGCGGTGGTGGCGGTGGGCGATTTCGACGCCGCCGCGGTCGAGGGTCGTATCCGCGAGCTGTTCGGCGCCATCCCCGCGCGCGCGTCGGCGCGGCCACGGCTGCAGCCCGAGGTACCGGACCACGCCGAGACGCTGTTCGCGATCGCGACCGACCCCGAAGCCACTGGCAGCGGCATCTCGCTGATTGTCAAGCACGCCCTCTGGCCCGAGGGCACGGTGGGCGACTACCGCGACGGCCTGCGGGGGTTGCTGGCCAACGCGATGCTGCGCACGCGCCTGGCGGAGATCGCGCGCCAGGCGGACCCGCCGTTCAGCAGCGCGTTCGCCATGGACCGTCCGATGGCGCGCACGAAGGCGATGTTCATGCTGCGCGCCTCGGTCAAGGAGGACGGCATCGCGCGCGGGTTTGAGGCGGTGCTGACCGAACTGGAGCGGGCGCGTCGCCACGGCTTCACCGAGGGCGAGCTGGAGCGCGTCAAGGCCGAGGCGCTCCGCCAGGCCGAACAGGCCGCCGCCGAGGCGCAGAAGACCGAGTCGCAGCGCCATGCCCGAACGCTGCAGATGCACTTCCTGCGCGGCTCGCCGTACATCGACGCCGCCTCGCGCCTGCAGCTGGCCCGCGACCTGCTGCCGGGCATCACCGTCGACGAGGTGGAATCGCGCCTGCGCGAACTGACGGACAGGGGCAGCCGTGTGGTGACGGTCGAGGCCCCGCGCAAGGACGGGCTGGCGGTCCCGACTGAGGGCGAACTGGCCGCCGTCATGGCCGCGGTGCAGGCCGACGACATCCCGGCCTACGTGGATGCGGTGGTGGACGAGCCGCTGGTGCCGCGCGTGCCGGCGCCGGCGGCCATCACCGCGCGCGAGACCGATCCTGACCTGGGCACGACCACCTGGACGCTGGCCAACGGCGTGCGCGTGGTGCTCAAGCCGACCGACTTCAAGAACGACGAGATCCTGCTGTGGGCCACCAGCCCGGGCGGCTCGTCCACGATTACCGACGACGCCTTCCACGCGCGGGCAACCGGCGCTGCCGGGGTCGTGGGCAACAGCGGCGTCGGCGCCTTCGACCCGACGGCGCTGCAGAAGAAGCTGGCCGGCCGGCTGGTGCGCGTGACGCCCTACGTGAGTTCGTACGAGGAGGGCCTGCGGGGCGGCGGCTCGCCCCAGGACCTGGAGACGCTGCTGCAGTTGACCTGGCTGCTGGTCACCGCGCCGCGCCAGGACGAGACCGTCTTCCGGTCTCTGGTCGAGCGGCAGCGCATGTTCCTGCAGAACCGCGCCGCCGATCCCGAAACCGCCTTCCGCGACTCCGTCACGGTCGTGCTGACCGGCCACCACCCGCGGCGCCAGCCGCCCAGCCTGGAGAACCTGTCCAAGCTGGATCTGGCGGACGGGTACGCCTTCTACCGCGACCGCTTCGGCGACTGCAGCGACTTCACGGTCTTCCTGGTCGGCTCCGTCGATCCTGCGGCGGCCGAGCCGCTGGTGCGCACCTGGCTGGGCAACCTGCCCGCCGGGGGCCGGAAGGAGACCTGGCGCGACGAGGGCGTCGTCCCGCCGCGCGGAGTGCAGGAGCGCGTCCTGCACCGCGGCAGCGAGCCGAAGGGCATGGTCGAGATGGTGTTCATGGCGAAGCGCGAGTGGAGCTGGCCGGCCGAGGTGGCGATGGACGCGCTCGTCGACGTGCTGCGCATCCGCCTGCGCGAGACGATCCGCGAGGACATGAGCGGCACCTACGGCGTTCGCGTCAGCGGCGGGCTGTCGAGCATCCCCTACGGCTACCACCAGCTGACCGTGGGCTGGGGCTGCGACCCGGGACGCGTGGACGAGCTGACCGCGGCGGTCTGGGAGCAGCTGCGCGACATCGCCGCGAACGGCCCGGACGACAAGACGCTGGCCAAGGTCGCCGAGACCTGGCGGCGCGACGACGAGACGAACCTCAAGCGCAACGACTTCTGGCTGGGCGAGCTGGCGCGGCACCAGCGCCAGGGCACGGACCCGCGCCTCATCCTGCAGGGAGGCGCGCTGGCCGACGGGCTCTCGGCCGACGTGGTGAAGGAGGCCGCGCGCGCGGTGATCGACCCCGAGAACGTGGTCAAGGTCGTGCTGCTGCCGCAGGAGGGCTGAGCATGCCGTACGTGAACATCCGCATCACGCGCGAGGGCGCAACCGCCGCGCAGAAGGCGGAGCTGATCGCCGGCGCGACCGAGCTGCTGCAGCGGGTGCTGGGCAAGGATCCGGCGACGACGTTCGTGATCATCGACGAGGTGGACACGGACAACTGGGGCATTGCCGGGCAGACGGTGACCGAAAGGCGGCGACAGGGATCCTGAACCCCGTCGGCAACGCGACCGCGGGAAGCCCGGCTACAGCCGGGCTTCCCGTTGCCTGGCGGCCGTGGCTCGTGTAGACTCGCCCCATCGCCCCCCGTGAACTCGTTCAGCCACCAGACAGGACCGACATGCAGTACCTGGCCCTTCTCGCGGCGCTGGCGTTCGCCGTGTATCTGGTCGCCCGTGCCCGCCGCCGCGTACGTCCGCCCGCCGCCCCGACGGCATCCGTCACGCGCGCCCCGGACCCGGCGCCGGCGCCCCCCATCGGGTCGATCTACGTCGCCGTGGCCCCGCTCGGCGAGATCTTCAACGTGGTCGCCCACCCCGCCGAGCTGGTCGACCATCCGGCGATGGCCGCCACGCTGGCCCTGCTGCGTGACCCGCGCGTCACCGACCAGCGCCTGCTCGACCTGGCCTACGGCGACCACAACGGCCTGCGCTGCGCCGCGTTCCTGGCCATGGCCGAGCGCGGCACGGCCTTCACGGCGACGGCGCGGATCGTCGACGACGCCTGCACGCTGCCGCCGTGGTACGTCTGGTTCGCGCTGCGGGCCATCGCCGCCTGCGCGCCGCCGCAGGAGCCGGTCACCGGTCGTCTGCTGGCGGACATCACGATCGATGCGGGCGGACGCGGCTGGGCAGGCAATCCCTCGGCCGTGGAGCACCTGCGGGGCTTCGTGCGCGCGCGCCTGGGCGTCGGCGAGACCGCGGAGTTCACCGATGCGCAGTGGCAGGTGATCGAGCGGCACAACTCGGCGTTCGACCTGCGGCGCCTGCTCGAACGCGTGGGCGACGAACTGACGGCCGGCTGGCTGGCCTCTCTGGAGGCGCGCGAGGGCGGTGGCGCCGAGGGAATCGTCGCGCCGTCCGAGGCCGCGCACGAGGCGCGGGAGAACGGGGCGCTCGGCGAACTGGGACGCGTGTGGGGTCGCATTCCCGCCACGGCCGGCCGCCGCCTGCTGGCGATGCCCGCGCAGTCGACCCTCGTCGAGCGCCTGCGCCGCAACCTCGAGGCGACGCCGCCGCGCCCGAGCCTGCTGGTCGGCGAGCCGGGCGCCGGCAAGCGCGCCGTGGTCGAGGCCCTGGCGCTGCAGCTGCGCAATGCGGGCTGGCGCGTGCTCGAGGCCGGGCACGCCGACATCATCGCCAACCAGAAGTACGTGGGCGACATGGAAGGACGCCTGCAGGTGTACCTGCGCGAGCTGGGCCGCCCGCGTCGCCTGTGGTTCATCCCCGACCTGGGCGAGCTGCGCTCGACGGGCGCGTACGACCAGCGGCCGTCCGGCGCCCTGCACCAGCTGCTCGGCCACTTCGAGGCCGGCGAGGTGCGGGTGGTCGGGACGATGACGCCGTCCGCCTGGGAGGCCCTGCAGCAGGCGCTGCCGGCGGCGCGCGGCGTGTTCGACGTCATCAAGCTCGAGCCCCTGGACGATGCGGCGGCCAAGTCCCTGGCGCACGCCTGGCTGGCCGATGGCGGCGATGCCGCGGGGCCGCAGCCTGCCGACGCGCGCGTCGTAGACGAGGCCTGGCTGCTGGCCCGGCAGTTCCTGGGCAACCGCGCCGCGCCCGGCAACCTGCTGCAGCTGCTGGACCGGGCCCGCCGCCGCGTGCAGGCGGCCGGCGGCCCGGCGACGTTCGACCGCGCCGATCTCATCGCGGCGCTGGCGGAACTGACCGGCCTGCCGGCCTCGTTCCTCGACGACCGGCAGCGCTTCGACCTGCAGGCGGTGCGGACGTTCTTCCGCGACCGGGTGCTGGGCCAGGAAGAGGCGGTCGAGTGCCTCGTGCACCGCATCGCCATGCTGAAGGCCGGTCTGGGCGACCCGGCGCGACCGCAGGGCGTGTTCCTGTTCGCCGGGCCGACCGGCACGGGCAAGACGGAGATCGCGAAGGTCCTGGCCGAGTACCTGTTCGGCTCGCCCGACCGTCTGGTCCGGCTGGACATGAGCGAGTACAACGAGCGCGGAGCCGCGGCGCGCCTGCTGCGCGCCCAGGCCCCGGCCGGCACGGGCGGCAGCCCCCTGGTCAGCCGGATCCGCCAGCGCCCGTTCTCGGTGGTGCTGCTGGACGAGTTCGAGAAGGCCGCGCCCGACGTCTGGGACCTGGTCCTCCAGGTCGCGGACGACGGCCGCCTGACCGACGACCTGGGCGAGACCGTGGACTTCCGGCACACGATCATCATCCTGACCTCGAACCTGGGCGCTCGCATGGCGACGGGGGCCGGCGTGGGCTTCGGGCGCGGCATCGACGGGTTCCGGCCGCAGGACGTCGAGACGGCGGTCGGCAAGGTCTTCCGGCGCGAGTTCGTCAATCGCCTGGACCGCATCGTCGTCTTCCGCCCGTTCACGCGCGAGACGATGCGCGAGCTGCTGCGGCTGGAGATCCGCAAGGCCGAGGGCCGGCGCGGCCTGCGCCATCGCGACTGGGCCACGATCTGGGACGACTCGGCGGTGGACTTCCTGCTCGAGCGCGGCTTCACGGTGGACCTGGGCGCGCGGCCCCTGCGCCGCGCCGTCGAGCGCTACCTCCTGGAGCCGCTGGCGACCACCATCGCCCAGGGCCGCAATCCAGGCGGCGACCAGTTCCTCTACGTGCACGCGGACGGCGACCGGCTGGCGCTGGACTTCATCGACCCGGACGCGCCGGCAGAGCCCGCGGCGGCGGCGACCGCGGCCGGCGGCGACGAGTCGCTCACCCCGCAGCGCCTCCTGCTTGCCGCGCGCGGCGGCGAGCGCGAACTGGCGGCGCTCGGGGCGGCGCACGCGGCGCTGGCGGCGCGGCTGGAGGCCGACGACTTGCGCCGGCGCAAGTCCGAGGCGCTGGCGGCGATGAACGGTCCCGATTTCTGGGACGACGACGGCCGCTTCGCGATCCTGGAGCTGATCGAGAACATCGACCGGGTCGAGAGCGGCCTGCAGGGCGCCGGGCAGCTGCTGGAGCGGCTCGCCTTCGCCGCCCCGCGCGGCGCCGCCTCGCCGCGGACCGTGCCGGCCGACCTGGTCGCGAAGCTGGCCGGCAGCCTGCACCTGCTGGAAGCCGCGCTCGGCGCCCTCGAGCGCAACGAGACCTGGGACACCTACCTGCTGGTCGATGCCGCCGGCGACGGCGCCCAGGCCGGGCCCGAGGCCGACGCCTGGGCCGGGCGCATCGCCGCGATGTACGAGAGCTGGGCCGCCGCGCGGCGCCTCAAGCGCGAGGTGCTGCTGCAGTCCGGCGGCGCGAACGGCCGGCCGTGGCGGCAGGTCGTGGCGGTCTCCGGTTACGGCGCCCGCTCGCTGCTGGACGGCGAAAGCGGACTGCACGTCTGGGAGGAGCCGGACCCGCGCCGCGAGGGCGGCTTCCGGCGCCAGCAGGCGCTGGTGCGCGTGGTGCCGCAACCGGCGCGCGCGCCGGCCGACCGCGCCGCGGCGCTGCGGGAGG
>JAYRFB010000129.1:0-13920 GCA_041908585.1 Candidatus Krumholzibacteriia bacterium | reverse complement strand
AGCCGGCGGGCCGTCGTCCGTTACCCGCTCCGCGATCCGGCACGGGCCTGCGCGAGGGGGGGGCCCTATTTCAGCAGCGTCAGGCTGCGCGCCTCCACGCGGCCGGCAGCCTCCAGCCGGCAATGGTAGACGCCGGCCGGGAGGTTCCGGGCGCCGTCGTCGCGGCCATCCCAGGTCACCTCGTGGCGCCCCGCGTCCAGGCCCTGCCCCGCCAGCAGCGTGCGCACGAGCCGTCCGGCGGTGTCGTGCACGGTCAGCCGGACGCCGGACGACGACGGCAGGTCGAAGCTGATCACCGTCGACGGGTTGAACGGATTCGGGTGGCACGGGTGCAGCCGCGGCGCGACCGACTGCACGTCGTCGCCCACCGCCGCCGCGCCGGCGACCACCTCGAGCCAGTTCAGGTTGAAGCCCGCGCCCGTAGGCACGAAGCGCATCACCTGCACGCCCGCCGGCAGGAACGCCGGCGCCGACACGGACGTCCAGGTCTGCCAGCCGGTCGTGCTCGGCACGACGATCTCGCCGGTGCGGTCGATGCCGTTGAACTCGAGCCGGAACGAGCCGCCGCCCGCCAGCGAGGACACCCGCGCCCTCAGGGTGTAGCCGCCCGCCGCGGGGATCTCCACCGTGTACTCGATCCACTCGCCGGGATTGATCCAGCCGACGTTGCGGCCGCCGCCCGTGTCGGTGCAGGCCTCGATGTCCACGCCCTCGGCCGGCCGGTACTGGCCGCCGTTGTTGGTCGCATCGCTGTCCAGGTAGGCCACGCCGGAACCGCCGACGTCGTAGTCCTCGGCCTGGATCCGCCCGGGCATGACCGGCGTCACGCCGGGCCACGCCACCTGGCCGCAGCCGGCGCCGACGGTGATGTCGACGGTGGCGGTCGTCGCGCCGCCGATGTCGTCGATCGCGCGGACGGAGATGGTATGGCAGCCGGCGGGCACGGCGGCCCAGGTGTGGGCGTAGGGCGCCGTCGTGTCGGTGGCCAGCAGCGTCGCGCCGCCATAGAACTCGACGGCGGTCACCGTGCCGTCGGGATCGGTCGCCGTCGCGGTGATCGCGATGTCGCCGGCCGGCAGCGTCGCCGCGGGAGCCGGCGACGTGATCGTCACCACGGGCAGGTCGTTGGGGACATCCTCGTAGACGCGCACATAATCGACCAGGTACTGCTGCGGCAGGCTGGCCGTGATGCAACCCGTGGTGGTGCAGCCGGTGTACCAGCCGCCGACCGCCGTGTTGAGGATGATGTAGAACGGCTGGTCGAAGGGCGCGCGGTCGTTGCCCGGCGCATTGTTGGAATACCACTGCGCGCTGGTGCGCGTCATGAACAGCGTCCCGTCCACGTACCAGCGGATCGTGTCGGGCTCCCACTCGACGGCGTAGACACGGAACTCGTCGGCGAAGTTCGCGCCGCCCAGCGAGTAGGACCCGCTCGTCGAGGTGTTGTCCGGGTAGCTGCCGCCGTAGTGCAGCGCGCCGCCCACCGTGGTCGTGCCGTTGGCCGATTCCATGATGTCGATCTCGCCGCTGGCCGCCCAGCCGCCGTACACGTCGGCGGCAGGCATCATCCAGAAGGCCGGCCACATGCCGCCGCCGGTCGGCAGCTTGGCGCGCATCTCGACGCGACCGTAGAGGAACGAGCGCTTGCCGCGCGTGTGCACCTTCCCCGAGGTGAAGGCGTTGCCCCCGAAGGACTCGGCGCGCGTCGTCAGCACCAGGTTGCCGCCCGTGACCGCCACGTTCTGCGCGCGGTAGTACTGCAACTCGTTGTTGCCCCAGCCGCACAGGTTCGGGCAGCCGTTGCCGACGTCCGCCGTCCAGTTGGCGGCGTCCAGGCCGGTGCCGTTGAACTCGTCGGACCAGACCAGCGACCAGGTGGCCGCGGCGGGCCCCGCCACGATGGATGACGCCAGCACGGCGAACGCGAATGCGGCCACGGCGGCTCGGAGCGGGGGGCGGATCTCGACGGTCATGGGCTGCGGCTCCCGGGGTGCGGACGACGCCTGACGGCGGGGACGGGCGACCTCCCCGTGGTCCGGGCGCGGCGTCCGGCGCCCGACCTCCATTATACACTATGTTCGGTTTGCGAACAAAGTGAAATCGTCGGATCAGGGACGCGTGGCGAGCGACCGCCCCTGCGCCGGGATGCGGTCCCGGGCGGCTGGGCTATACTGTCGGAATCCGGGTTTCGGGCCCCTGCTGCCGCAGGGGCCCAGCCGATCTCGAGATCCACCGGCGCGCGCCCGCGCCCACTCCCAGGAGCGGACCCGCGACATGGGATTCGTCCGCCAGTTCATCAAGCTGGAATCGGCCTCGGGCCTGCTGCTGATGGCCGCCGCCGTGGTGGCGCTGGTCGTCGCCAACTCGCCGCTGGCGTCGTGGTACGACGCGCTGCTGTCGCTGAAATTCCAGGTCAGCCTCGGCGACTGGAAGCTGGGCAAGCCCCTTCTGCTGTGGATCAACGACGGGTTGATGGCGGTGTTCTTCCTGCTGGTCGGCCTCGAGCTGAAGCGCGAGGTCGTGGCGGGCCAGCTGTCCTCGCCGCGCAACCTGGTCCTGCCGGGCCTGGCCGCGCTGGGCGGCATGGCGGTGCCCGCGCTGGTCTACCTGAAGTTCAATGCCACCGATCCCGCGAGCATGGCCGGCTGGGCGATCCCCTGCGCCACCGACATCGCCTTCGCGCTGGGCGTCCTCAGCCTGCTGGGCCGTCGCGCGCCGCTGTCGTTGAAGTTGTTCCTGCTGACCCTCGCGGTGCTCGACGACCTGGGCGCGATCGTCATCATCGCCCTGTTCTACAGCTCGCAGCTGAGCGTGGGGCACCTGCTGGCCGCCATCCCCTGCCTGGCCGTCCTGGCCCTGCTGAACGCGCGCGGAGTGACGCGCCTGGCCCCCTACATGCTGGTGGGCAGCGTGCTGTGGCTGATGGTGCTTAAGTCGGGCGTGCACGCGACGCTGGCCGGCGTCATCACGGCGCTGTTCGTGCCGATGCGCCACCGCGGCGAGGGCGAGCCGCCGCTGGTGCACCTCGAGCACGCGCTGCACCCCTATGTCGCCTTCGGCATCCTGCCGATCTTCGGCTTCGCCAACGCCGGCGTGTCGCTGGCCGGGCTGGCGGCGGGCGACCTGCTGGCGCCGGTGCCGCTGGGCATCGCGCTGGGGCTGCTGCTCGGCAAGCCGATCGGCGTGCTCGTGGCCGTGGGGATCGCCCGCGTGTTCAGGCTGGCGCCGCTGCCGGCGGGCACCCACTGGGGTCACGTCGCCGGCGTCGGCCTGCTCTGCGGCGTCGGCTTCACGATGAGCCTGTTCATCGCCTCGCTGGCGTTCGAGGCGGGCGGCACGCACGCGCCGGGCACCGACCGGCTGGGCATCCTGATGGGCTCGCTTCTGGCCGCCCTGTGCGGGTACGGCGTGCTGCGACTCTGCCGGCCGGGGGCCACGGACGCTGAGGCGTAGGCCGGGCGGGTCGCCGGGCGCGCGAGCCGCTGGATGGCCGGCCCGGAAGCCGCCCGGCTCACGGCTGTCGCGTCGGGCCGCCGGCCGGCAGTTCCCGCCCGGTGCTCCAGGCGCCCGCGTCACGGACGGCCCCGTCGACACGGTACTCCGTCAGCGGCGGCAGGTACTCCTCCCACCAGTAGTCGTGCTTCCAGGTGTAGTCGCGGTAGATGCGCGAACGCCGTTCGGTCGCCGCCACCTCGTGCAGCGGACGACCAGGGAACGGGAAGTCGACGTCCAGGGCGTCCGCGACGGTGGCCGCGAGGTCCGTCACGGAAACGGGCGCCTCCGACACCGCCAGCTCGCCGGTCGCGCCGATCGGTTTGACCAGCAGCAAGGGCAGGACCAGCGACGGCGACGGGCGCCCGGCCGCGTGCGCGGCCTCTTGCGCGCCGGGGATCATCTCGACGTGACTGCCGTGGTCGCCGGCCAGGATGACGAGAGTCTCGTCCAGGACGCCCAGCGTCTCGAGCCTCTCGATGATCGCCATGGCCTGTTCCAGGGCGCTCACGCTCTGGGGCACGACGGCACCGGATTCAGTCAGCTGCTCCAGCCGCTCCTGCGTCAGCTGCCTGCCGTCGGCATCCAGGAAATAGGGCATGTGGCTGGTGAACAGGTGCAGGAACTTGAAGGTGGGACGCCGGCTCGTCGCCGAGGCCTTGCCGACCAGGTACTCCTGCAGGATCCGGCTGGCGTGCTGGTTGGGCGATGGTGCACAGTGGGGCGCCTCCGTGGCGTAGGGCAGCTGCGGCTTGCCAGGCACCGCCGCGTCGGCGTGCAGGAGCCAGCGTCCGCCGTCATGCACGCGTTCCTTGAGCTGGTGCGGCAGGTAACGCAGCAATGCCACGTTCCAGACCACCAGCGCGTCGCGAAGCCGCCGGTCCCCCGGTGTCGCATCGAGGAATGACACCGTGCCGGAGAACGGCACCGCCGCCAGGTACTCCCCGTAGACGGGCTCGGTGATGGTGGCGGTGGCGATGCCGCGATCCTGGAGGACCACCGGCAGCGACGCGCGGGACAGGCTGTCGCGCATGAATTCGCGGACGGGGCGACCGTTGTCCGTGGTCTGTCCCGAGAGCATCGCCGGCACGGAGGGGAGCGTGGTCGGGTACGCGGCAAGCGCATCGCGGTACCAGGTGAAGCCGTCCAGGCGGGTGCGCCAGGCGGGCTCACCGGCCAGGATCTGCTCGAAGGCCGGTCCGGCGAAGGCGTCGAGGACCATGACCAGCGCGTTCCTCTCGCGCGAGAACTCGGCGAAGCCCGCATCGATGCCCGCCGCGGGAGCGGGCCGGAACGTGCGGCCCTGCAGCACGTGGCCCGCGAGCGCCGCGCCGTGCAGGAGCACGATCACCACAGCCAGCACCGGCAGGTGACGCCCGAGGCGACGGCGCGCCGCCACGGCGGCGACCGGCAGGACCAGCCAGGCGATCGCGTCCAGCGTGCCCGCGCCATGATGGCGCGACCAGTCGATGGCGCCGCCGTCGAACCTTCCGTAGTCGCGCACCAGCACGTTGCCCTGCAGGTACAGCAGCAGTGCCAGGGCCAGCAGGATCGAAGCCAGCGCCAGCCGGCCGCGCGGACGCACCGCGAGGCCGAGGAGGCCGATGGCCACCGCTACGCCGATAACGACACGCCAGGACGTGCCGATCACGGCGCCGAGCGGCGTCGTCACCTCCTCGTTGTTGAAGAGGTACACCGTCGCCGGTGCCGCGACGAAGGCGGCCAGGAGCAGCGCGAGCGCCGCGCAAGCCAGTTGACGCCAGCCCCGGTCGACCGCGGCGCGCGGCACGCCGCCCGCCCCCGCGCGCGTGGTCTCAACCATGGACCCTCCGTCGCATGAGGAAGAGCACGCGCTCCGACTCCGGCACCCGTTCCTCCCGCAGGATGTCGTACACGATCCCGAACGCCGCGCGGAACCCGGGCTCGTCGTAGTCCGTGAACACGTCGGGGCGTGAAGCCAGGAGACGACGAACCTGGGAGTCGGTCTTCGGGACGAACTCGACGATCAGGTGCCCGCCCGCTTCGGCCAGGAAGCGGGCGATGGCGGCGAGCGGGACGTTGTTGCCGATGGCCAGGTGATGCACCAGCGCCAGTGCCATGACGATGCCGGCCGGGCCGCGCCCGAGCAGCGACCGGCGCTCGACGTGGGCCCAGCCCTGGGCCGGGCCGGGGTTCGCCAGGTCGACCAGCAGCGGCAGCACCAACCGCTCCCCGTCCCGTCGGCAGGCGCGCCAGTTCAACTCGACCGCCGCCGGGTCGGCGTCCGCGGAGACCACGAACCGCCCCCGCGCCGCGGCCAGGCGACTGAACAGCCCGTTGTTGGCCCCCAGGTCCCAGACCGTGCCGTCGCCCGCGGCTTCAAGGAATGTGGCCACGAGCTCCTTCTTGCCGGCCAGGGCCGCCTCCGAGTAGTTGGTGTCGGCGTAATAGTCGCCCCAGGTCGTGCCGCCGGGGCGCCAGTGCAGGTCCGCCACGGCCCGCCTCAGACTGTCGACGATCGCGACCAGCGCGGCGCGCGAGACCTTTGCCGGACGCCGGCCTCCCTGCCGGCCGGCGGGCAGGCGGGCGTGCCGGCGCATGCTGGCGGCGTGCGCGTGCACGTGCATCAGGAGACGCGGGCGCAGGCGTGTCCGCCAGGGCAGGAGCCCGGCCGCCAGGTCCAGGGGCACGCCATCGAGGTGCTCCCGCAGCAGTCCCCCCAGTCGCACGTCGCGCAGCGCCATCAGCGCCAGGGGCGCCAGGAAGTGGCGACAGAACTGCCCGTACGCGGCCCAGGGCTCGCCTTCGTGGTAGGCCGTGAAGGACAGCGTGTCGATGAGCACGGGCCCGCCGTCGCGGAACTGCACGTTGTACGCCGAGGCGTCCTTGAGGACCATGCCCCGGTCCAGCGCCAGCGACTGGATCCGCAGCGTGGCCAGCGCCGCTTCCTTCAGTTGCGAGAAGCACCATTCATAGGGGTAGCTGATGAACGGGATGGTCTCGGGCGCGATGACCGCGGCGGCATCGCCGTCGGCGGCCAGCGCCAGCGACGCCTCCCGGTGCGGCACGAGCAGGCGCTCGGCGAGCAGGGCCTCGAGAAGCCCGGAGTCCGCAAGCTGGCGGAAGTCCGCGGCACCCCGACGGTTGACCTGACGGTAGAGCCGCCCTTCGCGGACGAACATGAACCCATCGGGGTCGCGGAACGAGTCGGGGATCCGGCCCTCAATCATGGGCATCGCGGTCGGGGTCGGGGCGGCGCCTGCCCGTCAGGCGCGCCTTGATGCGCTGCCAGAACAACCGGATCGCGACACCCACGCCGAGGACCGCCGCGATGATGCCCTGGAAGACCAGGCTGCCGGAGCCCGGGTCGATGTAGGCCCTGGCAGCGGCCGGAACGAGCAGGACGACGACGAGCGCCAGGAACGACCGCGTCACCGACATGCGAGCGAACTCCCGGGACAGAGTGTGGAGCCGACGCGGATCGTCGGCCTCACGGATTGTCCCATGTCCCCCGCGCCGCGTCAAAGACTCGACGGGGCGCGGTGCGTCGCTCCGCGGTGGAGCCGCCTCCCGCTCACCGGTACCCGAACAGCGGCGGGAACACGACCACCACCACCGCCGCCCAGGCGGCGAACACCGGCAGGTAGTCGGTCTGCCAGCGCTCGAGCCGCGCGAACGGCCGGCGCCCGCGCAGGAAGCCCGCGTAGAGCACCAGCGACCAGCCCAGGTTCACCAGCAGGATCACGTTCTCGCCCAGGGCCGCCACGCGGTTGGGGGTCCAGCCGAACTCGGAGATGCGGGCGGCAATGGCCCACAGCGCCACCGCGTCAGCCAGCAGGGCGCTGACCAGCAGCACGACCTGCAGCGCGTCGAAGACCCCCGGGGGCGCCTGCGGGTCGCGCGCCGACACCGAATAGAGCAGCAGTCCCAGCACCACGACCAGCAGCAGGTCGAAGGCGATCAGCACGTCGCGCTGGATGTCGATCGCGCGCCCGGTCAGCGCCACCGTCACCAGGAACGCGACCAGCAGCGCCGCGAACAGCGGCGTGAACAGGCGCGTCAGCACCGGCGCCATGTTCTCGATGACGCTCTGCTTGGCCTCCACCAGCCAGGCGGCGACGATGACGGCGCCGGTGGCCCCGCACGGCAGCAGCCACGAGGCGAAGAAGACCTCGGCGTCCATCCCGATCGCCCGGAAGATCATCACCATGAACGCGGTGAACACGCCGCCGCCCAGCGCGATCAGCGCATAGTAGATGAACAGCTCGCCGGAAAAGCGGATGAAGTCCATGCGCCCGGCCACCTGCCGCCAGCGGTCGCCTGCGTAGGCCATGCCGACGGCCAGCCACAGCGCGATGGGAAGGTGCAGCGCGGTGAGCACCTGGGTCGAGCCCAGCACTTCGGCGCTCGTGTTGCCGGGATAAGGGTAGGCGTTGGCGAACACCGCCAGCGCCACCACGCCCAGCGCCGGCAGCCCCAGGCGCGGCGCGGACAGTTGGCGCTTCCAGGCGAAGTAGCCGATCAGCAGCGGGAGCACGAAGAACGAGAGGTTGCGCGCGTAGAACCCCTCGTCCTGGCCCCAGTGCACGCCGAACAGCGCCGGCGCTTTGACCAGCAGCGCCACCGCCGCCGCCAGGCCGAAGGCCACCAGCGCGTCGCGACGGGCGCCGCCGCCGGCCTGGTCGCCGGCCGCCCGCACCAGCACCAGCTGCTTCCACAGGCGGTCCGAGTGCTCGCGGGCGAACTCGCGCGAGAGCTCATCCAGGTTGCCCATGCGCTTGACCGCGACCAGGAACGCCTCGTCGGAGGCCAGGCCCGACTCCACCAGGCCGGCGACCTGCTCGCGCAGGTGGTCCTCCAGCTCGGCGACATCGACGGCGTGGATGGCCTGGCGGCGCCGGAGGTAGCTGCGCCACTGGTCGATCTGGGCCTCGAGGGCCGTGTCGGCGTGCGGGTCGGTCATGGTTCAGGCTCCTTCGGGCCGGGGTGCGCGCGGCGCGGACAGGAGCGTGGGCAGCGGCGCCGCCAACGAGGACCAGATGCCGCGCAGGGCGGCGTCGACCGCCTGCCACTGGCGGCGCTCCTCTTCCAGCTGCTCGCGCCCCCCCGGCGTGATCCGGTAGTACTTGCGGCGGCGACCGGTCCCGGCCACCTCCCAGCGCGCCTCGATGTGGCCGAGGCGCTCGAGGCGGTGCAGCACCGGGTAGAGCATCCCGTCCGACCAGGCGATGCGCCCGCCCGACAGCTCGAGCACGCGCTTGATGATGGCGTAGCCGTAGCTGTCGCCCTCGGCCAGGATGGCCAGGACGATCGGCGTCGACGAGGCCGCCATCAGGTCCTTGCTGATCTCCATCGACGTCCCCCGGGAGCGGTGCGGCGGATCGCTCGGTCGCGGTCGCGGTCGCAGTCGCGGTCGCAGCCGCGCCTTCGGTACCTTGCAGCATTATACATTGTTCTTCTATGTATGTCAAGGGCTCCGGGCATGACGCGGGGAACAGGCGCTGCCCCATGCGCTTCCGGCCCCGAACCCTGCCAAAAAGCTGGACATCTTCCGTCCGTCTGGTAGAAGAGTGCAAAGCCGGCGCGTGGCGGGAACTGAGGGCCCCCGCGCAGGACTCCAGACGGTGTGGTCAACACATGGATTCGAACCTGCAGAACCGGGACCTTCCCGTCCTGATGGTCTACGACCTGGACGAGAGCTGGGAGCCCGGCGAGATCGACGAGACCCTGGCCGAGACGAGGCGCCTGGTCGCCGCGCTGCGGCGTCACGGACATTCGGTCGTGACGGTGCCGCTGCCTGACGCGAACATCGCCGCGCAGCTGGCGCCGTTCGATCCCGCCGGCTACGTCGTCTTCAACTGGAGCGAGGGCTTCCCCGGCGTCGACCGCAGCGACCACGCCGTGGCTTCGGCGCTGGAGTCGCTCAGCTTCACCTACACCGGCGCGCCCGGCGAGGTGCTGGCCCTCAGCCGAGACAAGCACCAGGTGAAGGAGCTGCTGCGCGCCCGCGGCCTGCCCACGCCGGACTGGCGCCTGGTCGCGCCCGGCAAGTCGACCGACTGGTCGACGTTCCCGGCCATCGTCAAGCCCGCCTACGAACACAGCAGCATGGGCATGACTTCGCGCTCGGTGGTGCTGGACGCCGCCGAGCTGGCCGAACAGCTCACCGCGGTCCACGAGGGCTTCGGGCAGCCGGCGATGGTCGAGGAGTTCATCGACGGCCGCGAGTTCCACGTCACGCTCTGGGGCAACGGGACCATCGAGATGTTGCCGCCGGCCGAGATGGATTTCTCCGACTTCGCGGATGTCCGCGACCGGATCTGTTCCTACGACTCGAAATTCTCGCCGGAGTCGGAGAGCTACCGGCGCATCCGCTCGCTGATCCCCGCGCCGCTCACTGCCGACCAGTACCGGGAGCTCGAGGCGACCTGCATCGCCACCTACCGCGCGGTCGGGTGCCGCGATTACGCGCGCCTGGACGTGCGCCTGCGTGACGGCGTCTTCCACGTGCTGGACATCAATCCCAACGCGGACGTCTCGAAGGACACCAGCTTCAGCTGCGCGGCCAGGATCGCCGGCTACTCCTACGGCGCGCTGGGCAGCCGCATCGTGCGGCTGGCGGCGCGACGGCATCCGGTGTTCGGCGACAGCCAGCCGCGACGCGCGGGCCCGGACTACCGGTAAAGGCCCTTCAGCCAGCCCCAAGCGAGCCGCTCGGCCCCGACGATGTCGAGGACCGTGAAGGTCGTCGTCAGGACCGGGTCCGGGTCCGGCGAGGCGCCGGCCACCACCACCTCGTACAGCCCGAAGGGATCGCCGATGGGGCACCCGAGCGGGTCGAACGCGAAGGTCCGGGAAGCTCCGGCTGCCAGCGTGGTGATGACCGGCAGGCCCGTGCAGCCGTGGCAGCACTCGCCGGTGGCCAGGTGCCAGATGGCGAGCGGCGGCTCGGACGAGAACACGGCCACGCCGGGGCCGGCATTGTGGATCGTGATCTGCACGAGCTCGCCGGGGATGTACTCCGGCTTGTCGGTGGCGACGGTCAGCTGGGCGCTGGCGGGCAGGGCTGCCACGAGGCAGGTCAGCACGACCAGGCAAGGCGGGATCCGCGCGTGCATCGGTGAACCTCCCGGGAGCGGTCCGGTGCCTGCTTCGTCCGGCAGCCACCGGATGACTGAAAGTCGATGTTCATGGTAAGCGCGCGCGCTCACGCGGATCAACCCCCGGCGTGCAACCGTCAGGGACATCCCGCTCCCGCGGCAGCATATGAATTGATCTTTTGATTGGTTTTTTGCTACAATAAGTCAAGCCATTCTGGCAACCGCTCGCGGTCCATGTGGGCAGCGACGGCCCGGTCACTTCATAAGGCCAACATTTACAACACTTTACGGGGTCACAATGCCGCATCAAGTCGCATCCCAGCGCATCGCCGCGATCGCCCTTGCGGGTTGGGCCGCGGCCCTGGCGCCGTTGCCGGTCGCCGCTGCGCCGCGCTTCCACGTCCCCGTCACGGTCGCGGCCGGGGACGCCGCCCGGGTCGACCTGCTGGCCGAGGCGCCGCTGGACCTCACGGCGTTCCTGGGCGGGACCGGCGGCCCGCTCGATCCGTCGGCCTTCCGCGTGGTCGAGGTCGACACCGGCGGCGCGATCCTGGACGACGCGGTGCCCTTCCAGTTCGACGCGGCCAGCGGCTTCGATGCGAACCTGCACGCCGCCGGCGAGATGGTCTTCGCCGTCAACGACACGACCCCCGCCTTCGCCACGCGGCACTTCCGCATCCTGTTCGATGTCGTCGGTGCGTGCGCCGACTGTCCCGCGCCGCCGGCCGTGGCGGTGCCCACGACGCTCGACAGCCTGCAGTACGAGGGCCAGGCCACCTGGCTGATCGGCACCGCCCGGGCCGACTACTACTACCATCTCGAGGGCGGCGGCTTCGCGAGCCTCATCGACAACGACGGCCACGACTGGCTCGCCTACCACTCCGAACCCGGCAGCGGCGAGCGCGGCGAGTACCGCGGCATCCCGAACATGGACGTGAGCGTCCCCGGGCTCAGCGACGGCTCCTTCCACCCCGGCGATCACGCCGTCACGACGACGCTGGTGAACCACGGGCCGCTCAAGGTCACGCTGCGCTCGGTCTACCCGAACCCGCTGTACCGCTGGAGCATCCTCTGGGAGATCTACCCGACCTTCGCCCGCATGACGGTCGAGGAGGCGGGCGCCGACAACGCCGGGCACTACTGGCTGCTCTACGAGGGCACCCCCGGCGGATCGCTGGACCTGGGCGACATCGTCGTGCGCGGCGACGGCACCGTGAGCAGCGCCGCGGACAACGCCGAGCAGTGGGAGACCGTGCTGGCCGATCCGCAGTGGCTCTACTACCGCGACACCACCGCGGCGCGCTACCTGTTCCTGAGCGATGACGCCGGCGACGCGTATCCCGACGCCCACCGCAGCATGGGCGCGACCGACGGCGGGCCCGGCTCCGGCATGGTCGTGTTCGGCTTCGGCCGCGTGGCCGAGACTTCATTGGACCCGCTGCTGCCGCGGATGTACGGCGCGAACCGCACGTTCACCATCGGCCTGGGCGAGGACAGCCAGCAGGCGCCCGCGGACATCGCGGCGCTGACACGCCCGGTGGAGGTTTCGGTTGGCGTCCCCGCGGGCATCGCCAGCGCCGTGGACGGCCACCTGCCGGGCGTGGCGCTGCTGGGCCGCAACACCCCCAACCCGTTCAATCCGTCGACCACGATCCGCTTCACGCTGGCGGCGGCGGGCGACGTCGAACTGTCCGTCTTCGACGTATCGGGGCGGCTGGTGCGCACGCTCGTGCAGGACGAGCTCGGGCCCGGCGCACACGCGGCCGTCTGGAACGGGCAGGCGCAGGACGGGCGCCCGGCCGCGTCCGGGACCTATCTGTACCGCCTGCGCACCGGCGGCGAGGTGATGGCCGGGAAGATGATGCTGGCCAAGTGAGCACCGGCGGCCGCGCACATGGCGGCGAAAGGTGGACGACGCTGCTCCTGCCGACGTAACGTGGCTGCCATGGTCGGCATCGCCCGGGGCCCGGGCACATGCGACCGCGAAAGGGAGCCGAGACGTGAGCAGGACGTCGATGAACCTCGAGGCCGTCAACGCGCGGACCTTCAACGCACTGGCCATCATTGCGCTGGCCCTCGCCGCCCCGGCGGCCGCGGCGGACGCAGGCAACGCGTCGGCACCATCACCGTCGCCTGTCCGCGCCCGTGAGTTGGGCATCCCGTTCGACGGCGCCCCCGGCCCGCACAATGCCATCACGGACGTGCCCGGCGTCGAGGTGGGCTACGCCACCCTGATCTCGGGCAGCGGTGCGTGGCGGGCGGGAAAGGGCCCGGTGCGCACCGGCGTCACGGTGGTGCTCCCGCGTGGCAAGGCCCGCGGCTCGTACAACGCCGGCTGCTTCGTCTTCAACGGTGACGGCGAGATGACCGGGCTGCCCTACCTTCAGGACTACGGACGGGGCAGCGGCCCCATCGGCATCACCAACACCAACAGCGTCGGCGTGGTGAGGGATGCGATCGGCGAGTGGCAGTTCCGCCGCTTCGGCTCCGGCCAGCCGATCGATTTCTCGTTCGGATTGCCGGTCGTCGGCGAGACCTGGGACGGCTTCCTCAACGACATCAACGGCTATCACGTGCGGAAGGAGCACGTGTTCGCCGCGCTCGACGGCGCCGGCAGCGGCCCGATCGCCGAGGGCAACGTCGGCGGCGGGACCGGCATGATGTGCTACTACTTCAAGGGCGGTACCGGTACCGCATCACGGTTGATCGCGATCGGCGACCGGTCGTACACCGTGGGCGTCCTTCTGCAGGCCAACTTCGGCACGCTCAGCGACCTGGTCATCGCCGGCGTGCCGGTGGGCCGCGAGATCACCGACCTCGAGCCGGTCGAGAAGCCGCGGCAGGACGGCTCGGTCATCGCCATCGTCGGCACGGACGCGCCGCTGTCGCCGGGACATCTGGAGCTGGTTGCCCGCCGCGTCACCCTCGGCCTGGCCCGGACCGGGACGATCGGCAACAACGGCTCGGGCGACCTGTTCCTGGCCTTCTCCACGGCGACGAGCCGCTACGACGAGGCCACGCGCATGATCACGTCCACGACGCTGGCCAAGTCGGACCTCGACCCGGTGTTCCGCGCCACGGTCGAGGCGACCGAGGAGGCGGTGGTCAACGCGCTCGTGGCAGCCGAGGACATGGAAGGCATCGACGGGAATCGGGTCTTCGCCCTGCCGCACGACCGCCTGTGCGCCGTGCTGCGCAAGTACAACCGCGGCGATCGCTGACCACACCGGACCGCGAGGCGACGCGCTGCCTTGCCGTACCGTGCCGAGGCCAGCTCCATCGCCGGGCGATTCCGGCGCAGCTCGACGTCGCACGGGATCGCGAGCTCGAGGTCGCGTTCATCACTGCT
>JAYRFB010000128.1:0-16545 GCA_041908585.1 Candidatus Krumholzibacteriia bacterium | reverse complement strand
TGCAGGTCACGCCGAGGAGGCGGGCGCCACCGCGCAGGCGACGCAGGAAGCGGCGGAGACCGGTCGCTCGGCGCTCTACTCGATGATGGAGTCGGTCGGCGAGATCAAGGAATCGACCGACCAGAGGGCGCGCATCATCCAGACGATCGACGGCGTCGCCTTCCAGACGAACCTCCTGGCGCTCAACGCGGCCGTCGAGGCCGCCCGCGCCGGCGATGCCGGGCGCGGCTTCGCCGTGGTCGCCACCGAGGTGCGCAACCTGGCCGCACGATGCGCCGAGGCCGCGCAATCCACCGCGGAGTTCATCCACGCCGCCGTCCGCAATGCCGATGCCGGCGTGGTCGCCTCGGAAGCCTTCGTCGCCACGCTCGAGGAGATCATCACCGGCATCGACCGCCTGAATGGCCTCTCCCAGCAGGTCGCGGCGGCCACGGGCGAGCAGGCCCTCGGGATCCGCCAGATCAACGAGGGACTGTCCGGGCTCGACCAGGTCGTGCAGGACAACGCCGCGGGCACGGAACAGACCGCCGCCGGGTGCCAGGAGCTGTCCGGCCTGGCCGAACAGCTCGTCGAGGCGGTCGATCGCCTGGCCGGCGGGGGGCGCCGCCGGGCCGCGGATGAGCCACTCGACGCTTCAGTCTAGTCCGAACCTGCCGATATGGACGCCGTGACCTGGGCGGGAAACCGGGCTGTCGGGGACCCGCATCGTCGCCGCCGACGCGGCGTCGCGCCCGCATCGCCGGGGCGGCGCCGCAGCGCCGCGGCTGTCCGCGAACCGAAGGAGAACCGAGATGGCGCTGCTGGACTGGAACTCGAGCCTTAGCGTCGACGTGTCGGGCATGGACGAGGAGCACAAGAAGCTCATCGCGCTGGTCAACGACCTGAACGAGGCGATGAAGCAGGGCAAGTCCAAGGACGAGATGGACCGCGTGTTCAACGAGCTGGCCCGCTACACGCAGAGCCACTTCGCCTCGGAAGAGCGCTACATGGAGCGCATCGGCTATCCCGGCGCCGCCCAGCAGAAGAAGGAACATGCCGAGCTGATGAAGCAGGTCGCCGCCTTCAAGGCCGACTACGATGCCGGCAAGGCCATGATCTCCGTGAAGCTGATGGGCTTCCTGCGCGACTGGGTCAGGAACCACATCCAGAAGTCGGACAAGCAGTACGGCGTGTGGGCGAAGCAGAACGCGAAGGTCTGAGCGCGGCAGCGGCCGTGGCGACACGACCGCCCCGGAACACGAAGGACCCGCGGCGGTGCCGCGGGTCCTTGCGTCATGGTTGGTACGCCGCCAGGGACTTGAACCCCGAACCTACTGATTAAGAGTCAGTTGCTCTACCAGTTGAGCTAGCGGCGCACCGGATTCCGGTGTGGCCGTGACACGGGACCGCGTGTAGCGTGGGTCGCAGCGCGGAGATCCGATCCGTCCCGGCAGGCGCCAATAGATAGCAGCCGCCACTGTCCCTGTCAAGCCGCGCCGCGGGCCGTTCGGGCCCCGCACGGCCCTCGCCGCGAGAGGTTCACCGATGGCACCGTCGTCGCGCCCGCCGCGAAAATCCGCCGCCCGCAAGGTCCCCGCCGTACGCCCCCGCGCGCGCCCCGCCGGTTCCGACGGCGAGCTGGCCCCGCTGCGTTCCCGGCAGGCCAAGGCCAAGGCCGTCATCGCCGCGCTGCGAACGGAATTCCCGGACACGCGGTGCAGTCTCGACCACGGCGACGGCTGGCAGCTCCTGGTGGCCACGATCCTCTCGGCGCAGTGCACCGACGCGCGCGTCAACCAGGTGACGCCCGGCCTGTTCCGGCTCTTCCCCACGCCGGCGGACTTCGCCGCCGCGCCGATCGGGGAGATCGAGGAGGCCATCCGCTCCACGGGGTTCTTCCGCAACAAGGCGAAGTCGCTCCAGGGCGCGGCGCGACACCTGCTGGAACATCACGCGGGCAAACTCCCGACGGACATCGATGCGCTCGTCCAGGTTCCCGGCTGCGGCCGGAAGACCGCCAACGTGGTCCTGGGCGAAGTGTACGGCACGCCGGCCGGCGTGGTCGTCGACACGCACGTCGGGCGGATCGCGCGCAAGCTGGGGCTGACCGACCAGGACGACCCGGTCAAGGTGGAGCGACAGCTCAACGAGTGCGTACCGGCCGGAGATTGGCGGGACTTCGGGCACCTGGTCATCGACCACGGCCGCAAGACCTGCCAGGCGCGCTCCCCGAAGTGCGACGACTGCGGCCTGTACCGCTGGTGCATCGCCCGGTCATGACCCGCGATCCGGCCTACAGCCGCCGGGACGGCAGCCGATAACCCGACCGGTGGAATCCCCTCAGCCGGGAGCGTCTGCGCATGGGCAAGTACGTCATCATGGGCATCCAGGGCAGCGGCAAGGGCACGCAGGCCAAGCTGCTGGCTGCCGACTACGACCTGGTCCATATCTCGATGGGCGAGGTCTTCCGCGGCCACATCCGGGCCGGCACGCGCCTGGGCGAGACGATCCGCGAACTGGTGGCCGGCGGCCACCTGGTGCCTGACAGCATCGTCAACCAGGTGCTCCGCACGCGCCTGGACGAAGGCGACTGCCAATCGGGCTTCGTCCTGGACGGCTACCCGCGCGACCTGGCACAGGCGGCATTCCTCCTGGGACTGGTGCCGCTGGACGCGGTGATCAACGTCGTGGTCCCCGACGATGTCGTGACCGCGCGCATGCTGGCACGGCGCATCTGCGGCGACTGCGGACGCGATTGGAACCTGCTGGGCTCGCCGCCGCGACGGGCGGGCGTGTGCGACGACTGCGGCGGCGCCATCGTGGCGCGCGAGGACGACAATCCGGCGGCGATCGCCTCGCGCCTGGCCGATTTCCACGCCCAGACGTCGCCGGTCCTCCAGTACTTCCGCGAACACGACCTGGTGGTCGATGTGGACGGCACCCTGCCGCCGCTCGACGTGCAGGAGGAGATCCGCCGCCGGCTGGGACTGGCGGTGGCCTGATCTTCGCGGCATGACGGAATGCGGAGAAGGCCCCTGGCGGGGCCTTCTCCTCGTTCCGGGACCCGGGGTTGAGGGTCCTTGACGTTCAGCGCACTTGTCGTTCAATGCCCTTGCGCGCGGGCGCTCAGAACGGCAGGTCGTCGTCGTCCGACGGGCCGGGATCCCCCATCGGGTCGGGGCTGAATCCGCTGCCGCCACTGGCGCCGCGGCCGCCCCGCGCGGGGGCGTCGCCATAGCTGCCGCCGCCGCCGCCCTGGCCCTCGCCCTCGTCACGCCGGCCGAGCAGCATCAGCTGGTTCGCGATGATCTCGGTCGTGTAGCGCTCCTGGCCGTCCTGCCCCTGCCACTTGCGCGTCTCGAGCCGGCCCTCCACGTAGACCTGCTTACCCTTGCGGAGGTAGCGCTCGGCGCGCTCGGCGAGGTGGCGCCAGGCGACGATGCGGTGCCACTCCGTCTTCTCCTGCCACTCCCCGCTGTTCTTGTCCTTCCAGCTCTCGGTGGTCGCGACCGAGAAGTTCGCCACCGGCACGTTGCTCTGGGTGTACTTGATCTCGGGATCGCGGCCCAGGTTGCCGATGATGATCACCTTGTTGACGCCAGCCATCGCGTTCTCCTTGCCTTGGCGGGACCGCGCACCGCATCGGGGTGCGCCGTCCCGGTCATCGGTTGGTTTTCCTGGCTGATCAGCGGGAGGCCGGACTATGACAGGTCAAGCCGGGAAAGCGGAAAAAAAATGGGGTGGATGATGGGACTCGAACCCACAACCACCTGGACCACAACCAGGGGCTCCGCCATTGAGCTACATCCACCACCACTATTCGCGGTTTTCTGGCACGCCCGGCAGGACTCGAACCTGCGACCTGCGGATTAGAAATCCGCTGCTCTATCCAGCTGAGCTACGGGCGCACCCGATTGACATCGTCGAAGCGGCGACATCGTCGGCACCCACGCTCGGGACGGGTTCGTCTCCCTTGGGCGGACGCGAATAATGGCGATGTGGCCCACCGGTGTCAAGACCGTCGATCCGCTGGTCGGGGCGACAGGATTTGAACCTGCGACACCCTGCTCCCAAAGCAGGTGCGCTACCGGACTGCGCCACGCCCCGACCGAATGCACGTCGTGTACCCGGGGCACCCCGCCCGCGCCGCCACGCCCGTGGAGGCCGCCGAAGGGCGCCTGCAGCCCAATGGGTAACGGCGGGCGCCGGGCTTGTCAATCGTCCGCCCGTCCCCGCCGGGAGTCGGATCGGGCGACGGTGTCCCGCGGCAGCTACCGGGCCGCCGGTTCCCGGACGCCATACGCCGCGCACACGGCCCGCCGCATCCGGGCCAGCGCCCGCCCGCGATGGCTCACCCGGTGCTTCGCGGCGGCGTCCATCTCCGCCAGTGTCAGGTCCGAGCCCTCCGGGCGGAACACCGGGTCGTAGCCGAAGCCGCCGCGGCCGAGCGGTTGCCGCGTGATGGTGCCGGCCAGCCGTCCCTCGGTCGCGATCTCCAGCCACAGGGGCTGCAGCCGGTCGCGTCCCGGTGCCTCGCGCGAAAGCCCCGATGGCGCCACGACGGTCGGCGGCGAGCCGGGCCGCTCGCGCGAGGGCGCCGCCCACAACGAAGGGTCGGGCAGTCGCACGGCCCCGGCCGGCGCCGCAGCAGCAGCACCGTCCGGCCCGGCGGCCAGGAACTCGCCGGCCACCTGGCGCAGCCGCGCCGCATCATGGCCCCAGTTGGCCAGGTCCGCGCCGCGCGAAGCCGCGTAGCTGTCCCATTCACCGCGGTCGGCGCCGAGGGCGGCCCAGTAGCCCGTCGCCCCGGCCGGGTCGCGCAGCTCGACGGCCCTGGCCCACGGGTTGTGCAGCCAGCGGCCGGTGGCCGGCGCCTCGATGCGGTAGTCGCGCGGCCCCGGTCGCGGGTCGACCCAGGCGCAGGCCGTCGCGAACCGGGCCTGCCGGGAACCCTCGGGAACGTCGCGCATCAGGTCCAGCAGCAGGGCGACGTTGCTGGCGTAGGTCGCGCCGGGCCCCGAGAACCGCGCGGCGAAGATGTCGGGCCAGCCGTTGAGTTCCCGCACCTGGAGCGAGGTGTCGTCGGCCAGCGCGATCTCGCCGGTCCAGGCTGCCGCGACAAGCGCCTTGCGGGCGGCGTTGCCGGCGATGGTGACACCGTCCTCGACCACCTCGGGCAGGCCAGGGTACTCGAGCGCCGACACGACCTCGAAGGGCAGCCCTTCCATGAGCTCGGCCAGCTCGCGAAGCTTGTCGCGGTTGCGGCTGGCCAGTACGACCCTGCGCCGGGTTTCCATCGTCACGCCTCCGTCGCCGGCCGCCGGGCCGGGCTCGATCTTCGCTCCGGTGGTCAGGCGAGGTTGAGGACCTTGCGCTGCAGCTCGTTGATCCGGGCGATCGCGGCGGCGCCGAGGTCGGTCATCTCGTCCAGCTGTGCGCGGGTGAACGGCCGGTGCTCGGCGGTGCCCTGCACCTCGATGAGTCCGCCGCCCTCGGCCATCACCAGGTTGAGGTCGGTGTCCGCGCCCGAGTCCTCGCGGTAGTCGAGGTCCACCAGGACCTTCCCCTGAACGACGCCCAGGCTGATGGCGCCCACGAGCGAGCGCATCGGGTGCTTGCGCAGCTTCAGGCGCAGCAGTGCGTCATAGAGGGCCACGGCCGCGCCGTTGATCGAGGCGCAGCGCGTGCCGCCATCGGCGCGGATGACGTCGCAGTCGACGGTGATGGTCAGGTCGCCGAGCGCGTTGAGGTCCGTCACCGCGCGCAGCGAACGGCCGATCAGCCGCTGGATCTCCATCGTGCGCCCGCCCTGGCCGCCGCCTGTGGCCTCGCGGCGCATGCGCTCGCCGGTCGAGCGCGGCAGCATGCCGTACTCGGCCGTCACCCAGCCCTGGCCGGAACCCTTGAGCCACTTCGGCGTGCCGTTGGTGATCGACGCCGTGCAGATGACGTGCGTGCTGCCCATCTCGATGAGGCACGAGCCCTCGGCGTGCGGCAGGTAGTCGCGCGTGATGCGCACCGGGCGCAGCTGGTTCGATCCTCGGCCTTCGGCACGGTCGCTCACGACAGGTCCTTTCCGGTTCGGGCATCGGCATCTTCACGGTGGCCGAGCGCATGCCCGGCCTCCTCCATCTCGTCGAGCCCGACGGACTCGACGCCCGCGATCGGCTGCCCCAGGAAGCGCGCGCCGATCTCGGCGAACTTCCAGGGGATGTCGCTGAGGATGAACCCCAGGCGTCCCGCGTGCCCAGCATCGCGCAGGAGGCCGGCGCCGGCCAGCGCCCCGCAGGCCGCGTCGGCCAGCGATTCGGCGGAATCCACCAGCTGCACGGTCGGCCCCAGGTAGGCGCCGATATCCGCGGCCAGGAGCGGGTAGTGCGTGCAGCCGAGGATCAGCGTGTCAAGGCGCGCCTCGCGCAGCGGGCGCAGGTACTCGGCCACGGCGAGTTCCGTCAGCGTGTGGCCGCCGAAACCCTCCTCCACCAGGGGCACGAACAGCGGGCATTCGGCCGCCACGATGCGTTCCGGTGGCAACCCGGCCGCCGCCAGGCCCTGCTGGTAGCGCCCCGAGCGGATGGTGCCCGAGGTGCCGATGACCCCGACGGCGCCGCCACGCGTGGCGGCGAGCGCCGCGCGCACGCCCGGCTCGATGACGCCGAGCACCGGTACGGGCAACACCTCGCGCAGGTGGTCGAGCGCGAACGCGCTGGCCGTGTTGCAGGCAACCACCACCATCTTCACGCCGCGCGATACCAGCAGGCCGGCGTCCTGGCGCGCGAAGGCGCGCACCGTCCGCTCCCCCTTCGTGCCGTACGGCACGCGCGCCGTGTCGCCGAAGTAGAGCAGGTCCTCGCCGGGCAGGCGCTCGTGGAGCGCCCGCAGCACCGTCAGCCCGCCCAGGCCGGAATCGAAGACCCCGATCGGCGCCTCCGCGCCGCGGGTGGCGGCGCCGCGCAGACGGTCCATCTCAGCGCCACCGCCGCGGCGCCAGCGGCCGCGACAGGTCCAGGTGCCCGCCGATGGAGGCCGGCTGGCGCCCATCGACAAGGATCGTGCAGGAAGCCACCTGCGGGAAGTTCGTCGCCAGCGTGCGCAGGATCGTCCCCCGCGTGGCCACCTCGGCGGCGCTGCCGCCCGGGTGGCCGTACATGAGCTCGCCCGAGAAGTCGACCACCGCGACACCGCTGCCGGAATCGAGGAACGCGGCCAGCGCCCGCGTGCCCCGCGGCAACGCACTGACGGCGCGGCCCGACCGCGGCCCCTCGCAGAGGGCCGCCATGACCGCCAGCAGCTCGTCGCCGGGCCGGGCGCCGCCGGGAAGCCGGCGTTCCTCGGACACCCAGCCGCCGCCGTCGCGTCGCGGGAACTCCAGCACGACCGCGCGGTCGGCTGCCACCGGAGCCTCGGGCGGCGCCGAGCCGCCGGCGGCCAGCTTCAGCAGGTCGTCGCCACGACCGCCCGGGCTCCAGACCCGCCAGGCGAGCACGCCGACCCCGACGATGACGAGCGCCAGGCCCGGCACGAGGAAGCGCCTCATGCGCGCGTTGTCGTTCACCGGGTCCCTCCCGCGCCCGCGTTGGTGCCGCCGCGGGCATAGTCCAGCACGGCATCGCCGATCGCGCGGGCCAGCAGGCGCTGGTAGGCGCGATCGCCGAGCTGGCGCTCCTCGTCCGTGTGGCTCAGGAAGCCGAGCTCAACGAGCACCGCCGGCATGAAGGCGCCGACCAGGACGCGGAAGCCCGCCTGCCGCACCCCGCGGTCGGGGGAACCCAGCGCGCGGCACGCGCGCGCCTGCAGGAACTCGGCGAAGCGGCTGCTCTCGGAGATGTAGCGGTTCTGCACCAGCTCCCAGACGATGAACTCGACATCGCCGGGCTCGCGTCCGCCGGCGGCGGCTCCGTTCTCGACGGCCTCGACGCTGCGTGCCCAGTCGCTGCCCGCCGGGGACAGGAACCAGGTCTCGAAGCCGTGCGCCTGGTCGTCGAACCAGCTGTTGCAGTGGAGTGACAGGAAGAGATCGCCGCCGGCGGCGTTGGCCGCTTCGGCGCGCGCATCGAGGTCGAGGGTCTCGTCCCTCTGGCGCGTGAGCACGACCTTCAGGCTCCCGTCGCGCTCGAGGTACTGCTTGAGCTCGCGCGCGACCGCCAGGTTCACGTCCTTCTCCATGGTGCCCTGCCGCCCCACGGCGCCGGTGTCACCGCCTCCGTGGCCAGGGTCGATCACGACAGTCCGCAGCGGACGCGCCGCGGCCGCCTCCGGAAACAATCCGGCCAGCGGGTCCGGCGCCGTCTCCCCGCCGACGCCCGCACCATCGGCGGTCGCGGTCGGCGGCGCGACGAACACGACGATGTCTCGCCCGCCGTCAACGGCATAGGCGCGGTGCTCGGACGCGGCATCGGCCAGGCGCACGCCCACCACCAGGCGATCGCCGTCCTGGCGCGCTTCGACCCCGCGCACCGTCCCCGACGGCCCGGCACCACCGAGTCCCGCCACGTCGGCGCGCGCACCGCGGATCGCCAGCTCGACGAGGTCATCGGCAGGCCGCTCGACAGCCCAGGACAGGGCTTCGCGGCAGCGGACGTGCACGGCGGTGCCTTCGCCCAGGCCCTCGACGACCAGCGCGTCGACGTTGTCGTCCGCCGCGCCCAGCACGAGCCGGCCCGCGGTGTCGTCCCAGACGATGTCCAGCCCGGCGGCCGGGCCGATGACCTGCAGGAGCGCGGCCAGCGGCAGCCAGAGTTCGCCGTCGTGGTCCAGGACCGGCACCGGCAGGAGGGATTCCCGGGCGCCGTGCAGGACGACGCGGCTGCCGCCCGTCACCGTGAAAAGGAGGTCGCCCACGCCGACCTGCAATCGCCGCAACTCGTCCTGCCAGGCGCGGGTGCCGCGAAGCAGCGTCGCGAGGTCCGCCGAACTCAGGTACAACTCGCGGGATCCGGCAAGCAGTCGGCGCGCCACCAGCGCTTGCGGCTGTCGCGTGCCGCGCCGCTCGACGACGAGGTTCTGCGGAGCGGCAGACGCGTCGACGCGCGTCCACGCCCTCGAGTCAGGGTAGGTGTCATCCGCCCGCGCCGGCGCGGAGGCGATGGCCACCGACAGGCACAGCACCGACGCCAGCGCCGCCGCCACGGCGGCACCTCGGGATTTCGTCATGGCGCGCGCATCCTCACGGCTCGCGGCGACCCACATGCTGGGCGATCCGCCGCTGGACATCCTGCTTCGCCTTCGCCTCGCGCTTGTCGTGGAGCTTCTTGCCTCGGCCGAGCCCAAGTTCCAGCTTCGCCCGCCCGTCGCGGAAGTACAGCCGCAGGGGCACGAGGGTCAGCCCCTTCTCCTCGAGCTTCGGCAGGAGCTTGCGGATCTCGCGCCGGTGCAGCAGCAGCTTCCGCCGCCGGAAGGGCTCGTGGTTCTCGCGATTGCCCTGCTCGTAGGGGCCGATATGCATCTTGACGACCCAGCCCTCGCCATCGCGGATCTCGCCGTAGGCATCGCCCAGGTTGACCCGCCCCTCGCGCAGGGCCTTCACCTCGGTCCCCTGCAGGACCAGGCCGGCTTCCCAGGTCTCGAGGATCTCGTACTCGTGCCGGCCGCGCCGGTTCGTGGCGACGATCTTGATGCCCTCGGGATCGACCTTTTTCGCCATCAATCCGGCTCCCGCCCTCGTGCCCCCGCACTTCCGGCCACCGGCGGCCAGGGTGGCGCCCTGTTGCCGGATGCCGGGCTGCAGCGCTGGGGGCGGGCTGCAGTTTATCCGACAGGCTGGAGAATATACCCGCCGCACCCAGTGCTGCCAAACGTGCGTGCCGTCGAAATTGTGCCTTCTGCCGAATGGGGCGGGCCACCCCCTCCATGCATGATCTTATGTTTCCTTAATTGATCCAAAGATCGCACATTGGAGCCCGCCAGCGATCGGACACAATCTCGACGGCACAACAGTCGGGTTGACAGCCTCCTCAGCGCTCACTAGATTGGCGCCCGCTGGCCGATCGGCGCCCCCTTGTCAGCGCCAAACGGACAGTGCTTGCCCGCCAGGCCGGGCCGGCTGCGGAAAACCGAATAGTGCCCAGGTGGCGGAATTGGTAGACGCGCTACGTTCAGGTCGTAGTGGGGTTTCCCCGTGGGAGTTCGAGTCTCTTCCTGGGCACCATAGGTTTTTCACCCGCTGAATCCTGCTCAGCCTGAGGTGCGCCCGAGGCGCCTGCAGGACAAGGTCCCCTGCCCCGGCAGGGGATTTTTGTTGTCCCCAGCCTGCCCCGGCCCGCCTCCTGGGGACCGTTACCGCCGCTGCCGCCCGACCTTCCCGGGTCCGGCGGCATGGAATCTGCTCGACATCGCGCGCCCGCCACGCCGCCGGTTCCCGGGCGTGGCCCTCGGTCAGGGTAATGCCCTGTCCGACAAACAGTTGCATGTCGGGCGCCAGCCGATTCCGCGGGATCCCGACCGGAGGCAGCCATGCGGTGGTACGATATCATCCTGCCCGAACCGGGCACCAACGCGCAGCTCGACCGCGAGCTGGCCGAAGCCGGAGTGCTGGCGGCGAGCTACCGCGAGGTCCAGCAGCGCGACGGCCTGGATGCCCCGGGCCTGCTGCGGATCGCCGAGGCGTCGGGCCGGGTGCTGTTCGCAGCCGTGTCGCAGGCGGTTCCGGGTGCCTTCGACCGTTCGCGCCGCGCCGCCACGCTCGAGTCGCCCACCCTGGGTGAGGCGGCGCACGATGCGCTGGCAGGCTTCCACCTGGTCGTGGACAGAGCCTGGCTCGGCCTGCCCTGGAGCTGGCTGCACAACGGGCTCAACTTCCTCCTGGAACAGCACCCGATCTGCGCCGGGACGCGCCCTGCGACACCGCCGGTGTCGCGCGTCGCGCGTCCGTGGATGCAGAGGCAGCTGCGCGCCGGCTTCCTGGTCGGCGACGGCGGCGCCCAGGACCTGCGCGCGGTGCGCGACCAGTTGCAGGCGCCGGACGGCCGCCTGCCAGAGCTGCTGTTCATCCCCGGTCACAGTGATCCGCAGACGCGGCGGCTGATCTACCGCGAAGCCGAGGCCATCGCCGATGCGTTGCATGCGGGCCCGGGCGGGCGGCCCCTCGCGCGGCTCGAGGTGCCGGCCGAGGCGGTCACGCCGGGTCGCCTGTGCGAACAGAACGTCGTCTTCCAGGTGCTCCATTTCGCAGGTCCGACGAGCCTGCCGGCTCGGCATGACGACACGCTGGGCGAGTACTGGATGAACCGGCTGCTTGAGGAAACGTCCTTCCCCGACGACGAGGCGCTGGCCGAGGCGCTGGGCTGCGAGGGCGAGGTGCTTGGCGTCGACCCGGTCACCTCGCTGCTGGACGACGTCTGTGCCAACCACGAGCGCCGCGCGGCGCGCGCCGCGGCCGGCGTGCCTGGCGGAGGCAGCCGGGACGAGGTCGCCGGCGGGCCGGGGTGGCTGCTCGACGACGGCCCGGTGGCCCCAGAGACGCTGGCCCGACGCGGCCAGCTGCCGCCGTTGGTGGTCTCGAACAGCTGGTGCTCGGTGCCCGAGCTCGGCGGCCGCTTCGTGCACGCGGGCGCCTCGACCTTCGTCGGTCCGCTGGTGCCGCTGTACAGCCGGCCCGCGCGTCACTATGCCGGCCACTTCTACCGGGGTCTGGGACGCGGATGGTGCGCCGGGGCCGCGGCGTGGCACGCGTCGCGCGAGTGCCACCGCGAACTGGGGCCCGAACATCCCGCCTGGCTCTCCTACGGCGTACTCGGCTTCGGGAGCCTCGCGCTGCAGTATCTCTGAGCCGGGGGTACTCTTCCCAGCTCGGCCGCCAGATGCGCTATGGCCTGGCGCGCATGGGAGACGATCGCCGCGATCTCCTGCGGCGTGGCCCCATCCTGGTGGATGCCCGCGGCAACGACGCAGGCGCAGCCCGCCGCGGCGGCCACGGCCTCGGCGCACTCTTGCGCCAGCGGGCCCTCCTTGTGCGGCGGCAGGACCACCAGGCCGGCGGCACCGGGCGACCCGGCCGGCCCGGCCAGGGCCACCGCTCCCGCGTGGGCCTGCCCCCCGGTAAGTGTCACCAGCAGGTCGCGCCCGATGGCTGTCACCTCCAGGCGGACGGCTCGCCGCCCGCGACCGACCGTCACGGGACCCGGCAGGGCGCCGGGGCTCCAGCAGACGGCCCGGGTCCGGCGATTTCCATGGCTCATGCAACCCTCCCGGTGTGGCAGCCGTCATATCCCATTGTCGGCCGCGGCCGCCGAAAGACCCTGTCGTCGCGAAGGGTAGGCACCGCGAGCGGCTGGTGCCGACCACGCCGGCGGCGGTATATTGCCGGCAGCCCGCGGGACCGCCCCGCCGCCTTCAGCCGCCGCGGGTACACATGCAGCGCGCCTTGCGCCGGTCCGGGCGCCGGCCGCGGAACCTCGGAGCCCCATGCCGCCTCTCCGGCAGCAGACGCACGCGTGGGCGGGCCTGACCCGCCGCCTGCTGTCGCGCCAGTCACACCTGGCGCTGGGCGCGCTCACCCTTGCCGCGGTGGTCTTCAGCGGCTTCGACGCGACGCGCACACGCCCGAGCGACGGCACCGTCTGGCTGCTCGGCCGCACGCAGCTCGAGGTGCTGGACGTCGTGCCGCGCCCGCTGGGCCCGGCGACGCCCCTGCGCGCGGGCGACATCATCGTCGGCCTCGGCAGCTCGATCGTCGACTCGCCGCAGGCCGCCGCCAGCGAACTGCGCCGCCATAGCCCCGGCGACCGGGTCAACTATCTCATCAAGCGCGACGGGCGGCAAATGACGGTGTCGGTCCCCCTGGCCTCGACGCGCGTCGACCTCCAGGACTACGCCGTCAACGTCGTCCTGGCCGCGATCTACCTGGTGATCGGCTTCGCGGTCTACCTGCGAAGCCAGGATGACCGGCCGGCGGCCCTGTTCTACGTGCTCTGCCTGCTCTTCGGCCTCTACTTCATGACCAACCTGCAGGCGGCCAGCTACTTCCTGGGGGCCATCATCGCGCAGAACATGGGCGCGTTCGCGCGCTTCATGCTGCCGGCGGTGTTCCTGAACTTCTTCCTCGTGTTCCCGACGAAGAAGCTTGTCCTGCTGCGCCACCCGTTCCTCGTGCCCGTGCTGTACATCGTGCCGTGGGCCTTCTACCTGCGCTTCACGCTGGACCAGTTCCTCGGCGAGCATGGCGCCCGGATCCACGCCGCCAGCTGGATCGTGCTGGGCGTCTACTACATGTGCGGGCTGGCGGCGCTGCTGCACGCGTACTTCAGCTACCGCGACCCGCTGATGCGCCGGCGCGTCCGCATCCTCACGGTGGGCACCCTCGTGGCGGTGATCCCCTTCCTCGTCTTCAAGATCGGCATGGAGGAACTGTCGTTCCGCACCGACCTGACGCGGCTGGGCGCGCTGCCGCTGGCGGCGATCCCGATCTCGTTCGGCTATTGCGTGGCGCGCTACCAGGTCCTGCAGATCGACGTCCTGCTCAAGCGCAACCTGTCGTACGCGCTGCTGACCTTCGCCGTCTGGGGCAGCTACCTCGGGGGCGCCTGGTGGCTGGGCAGTCGGGCGCTGGCGCTGCTGCCCGGCGCCGGCCCGCTGGCCGCCGCCGGCACCGCCCTGGCCGTCGCGGCCGGCCTGTGGCCGGTGCGTCGGCAGGCACAGCGGGCGCTGGACGTGCGCTTCTACCATTCGCGCGACAACCTGGCCCTGCTGATCGAGGAGTTCAGCAAGGAGGTCCCGCGTCTGTTCCAGCGCGAGATCATGCTCCGCTGGGTGGGCTCGCGGCTGCAGGCGGTCCTGGACCTGCCCAGCCTGGCCGTCTACGTCCCCGCCGGCGGCGGCGATGGCGTCACCTACACGCTCGGCTCGTTGACGCGGCCGCGGACGGCGCGCGACGAGGCCGCGCCCGCGCACGGCGAGGGCTCGTCTCCGCGGGCGCGCTACCCCGAGCGGCTGTCGCTGCCCGGGCTGGCCGCGCACCTCGTGCGCCGCGGCGAACCGCTGTGGACCGAGGCTCCCGGCGCCGACCAGGCGCTCGGCCGGCAGGCCATCACGCGCGAGCAGGTGGAGTTGCTCGCCCGGCTGCAGGAACAGCGCTCGCTGGCCGAGGACGGCGTGGAACTGCTGATCCCCATGGTGCTGCAGGGCCGGCTCGTGGGCCTGTTCGCGCTGCCCCGGCGCCCGGGCGACGGCGAGTACCAGATGCATGAGTTGCGCCTGCTGACCATCGTCGCGGGACAGGTCGCCCTCCAGCTCGAGAACACGCGCCTGTATGCCGAGGAGGCGGCGAAGCTCCGGCTCGAGGAGGAGATGGCGATGGCCCGCCAGATCCAGTCGCGCCTGCTGCCGCGCCGCCTGCCGACCGCCGCCGGGCTCGAGATCGAGGCCGTCAACATCTCCAGCAAGCAGGTCTCCGGCGACTACTACGACGTCATCGAGCGCCAGGACGGACGGCTGGCCGTGGTGATCGCCGATGTCAGCGGCAAGGGCGTGCCCGCCTCCATCCTCGCTTCCAACCTTCAGGCGGCGCTGCGCGCCCAGTGCGACATGTGCGACTCGCCGGGCCTGCTGCTCGAGCGCATCAACCGCCAGGTCCACGCCAGCACGGATCCGCAGCACTTCGCCACGCTGTTTCTGGCGATGTACGAGCCCGTGACGCGCCAGCTCGTCTACAGCAGCGGCGGACACAACCCGCCCCTTCTGGTGAAGGCGGACGGGCGACGCGAGCTGCTCAGCGAGGGCGGGCTGCCGTTGGGCGCCTTCGACTTCGGCACCTACGACGAGGGACGGCTCACGCTGGAGCCGGGCGACCTGCTGTTCATGTACACGGACGGGTTGACCGAGACGAAGGGCCCCGACGGCGACGAGGATTTCGGCGAGAGACGCCTGGGCGACCTGCTGCACAGCGAACGGGAACAGGCGCTCAAGGAGATCTTCTCCACGATCACGCGAGACCTTCACCGCTTCAGCGGTCGCGAGGACGCGGATGACGATATCACCATGATCGCCCTGAAGGTGACGACGGTCGAACGGATGGCACTGGCCGGCGGGCAGTCGGCCTAGGCGAGGATCCCGACAAGGGTGGAGGCAGCGAAGTGAAGTGGTTGATCATCGCACTGGCGGCAGCGGCGGCACTGATCGGGATCGGGATCGTGGCGACCGGCACGCACGGTGAAGCGCGCCTGTCGCGCAACCCGGCGGCGGCGGAACTGTGCGAGGAAGGCACCGCCGACCTGCACGCGTTCCGCCTGCGAGCGGCTGTCGAGAAGCTGGGCCGGAGCCTGGAGCTGGACCCCGCCCTGGCCGAGGCCTCCATCTCGCGCACGCTGGCCTACGCGCGGCTCGGCGAACGCCAGAACCTCAAGCGCGAACTGGCCCGGGCCGACAGCCTGACCGCGGCCTTGCGGGACGAGCGCCGGCGCCTGGTCGCCCAGTTGCGCCTCAGCGCGCTTCCCGGCTCGCGGTTCGTGACCATGCGCGACTCGGTTTACGACGTGCTGCTGGTCCAGGCACCCGATGACATCTACGTGCTGGAGGCCGGGGCGAACCGGGCCGAGATCCAGCAGGATGACTCGAAGATCGAGGAAGCGTGGCGGCGTATCCTGGAGAAGGACCCGAACTACGCCAACAGCTACAACATGCTCGGATACCTCGAGCTGAATCGCGGCAACTACGACCTGGCCATCGAGTACATGCAGAAGTACGCGTTCCTCGCCCCGGACCTGGCCAACCCCCACGACTCGCTCGGCGAGGTCTACCTGGCGCTCGGGCGCTACGAGGAAGCCGAGGCCGAGTTCCAGGCCTCCGTGAAGATGCAGCCGGACTTCTACCACTCCCTGATCAACCTCGGAAAGGTCTACCTGGCCCGCGGCCAGATCCGGAGGGGAGTCGAGATCTTCGAGGCATTGCGTGGCGAGGTTGCCGGCTCGGACCTGGAAAAGCGTGTCGATCGCGAGATCATCTCCACCTACCTCCGCGCCGAGCTCCTGCCCGAACTCGGCCAGGCCACGGCCCGCTTCATCTCCCGGTACCCCGAAGAGGACGCCTCCGCCGTCTACCGCGCCGTCCGGCTGGCGCACCTCGGGCGCGTCGCCGAGGGCCAGGCGGTCATGGACTCAAGCCTTGCCGCCTGGCGCGCGGGCCCGGGCTACGGCCAGTACGAGAAGGCCCGGCAGGGCGTCGAGAGTACCGCCCGGCAGTACGAGGGCATCGTCGCGGACCTGGCCGGCGACGGCGCGCGAGCCGCGGCGGCCTGGGCCGAGGCACTGCGGATCCTGCAGGCGGGCGCGCCGCGCCATGAGCTGTTCTACCTTCAGTACCGGCTCGGCGCCGCCCTGCAGGCAAGCGGTCGTCCCCGCGAGGCCCTGGCCCAGGTCGACCCCGTGCTGGCGACGAATCCCCGGCTGCCCGAGCTGCTGCTGCTGAAGGTGCGCTGCCACCTGGACCTGGGCGAGACGGATGCCGCCAGGGCCACCCTCAGCCAGCTCGAATGGTCGCTGGCCAAGGCCGACGCCGACCTTCCCATCCTGGCCGAGGCGGCAGCCATGCGCGAGCGCCTGGGCGCCAAGGTGTCCTAGGCGGCACGGCAGGCAT
>JAYRFB010000127.1:0-3665 GCA_041908585.1 Candidatus Krumholzibacteriia bacterium | reverse complement strand
CTGATCCACCGCCGCACGGACCGGCGCTGGGAATGAGGGGGGGCGCGCCATGATCCGCTTCGCGGTCGACCACCCGGTCCCCACGATCATGCTCTTCGCTGCGCTCCTGGTGACCGGCATCTACGCAGTGCCCAACCTCGACATCGAGGCGATGCCCGACAGCGAACTGCCCGAGCTGTCCATCGTCACCGGCTGGAACGGCGCTTCCCCGAGCGCGATCCAGCGGTCGGTGACGCTGCCCATCGAGGAGGCGGTGGCCGGCTGCCACGGGGTCGAGGACATCGACTCCTCGTCGCGCCACGACCAGAGCACCGTCACGGTGAAGTACAAGCGCGGCACGGACATGGAGTTCGCGCGCCTGGAGCTGTCCGAGCGGCTGGGCGCCGTCAGGCGGACGCTGCCGCCGCAGGCCGGCCAGCCGTTCATCCGCCCCTACGTGCCGCAGGAGGTGCGCACCGAGGACTTCTTCTCCGTGAGCCTGGTCTCGCCGCTGGACATCAACGAGCTCCGCGACCGCGCCGAGACGTGGGTCGTGCCGCGGTTCCTGTCGATCGAGGGCGTGGCGGACGCGGAGCTGCGCGGCGGCGCGCGCCCGCTGCTGAAGGTGCGCCTGGACCTGGAGAAGCTCGATCGCTACGGCCTGACCGCCGACGCGGTCGCCGCCCGGCTCGACGCCCTGGACGACCTGTCCCCGGCCGGCGCCGTGCGGCGGCAGGGCCGCGAGCTGTCGGTCAGCGTCCGGGATACCGCCGGCGTCCGCACGCTGGCCGATGCCGTCCTTGCCCTGCGCGGGGGGCAGCCGGTGACGCTCGCGCACGTCGGCACCGTGGAGCCGTCGTTCGAGGACATCGCCTACTACAGCCGCATCGACGGCCAGAACGTCGTCTCGCTGCTGGTGACCAAGCGCAGCGGGCAGAACGCGATCTCGATCAGCCGCCGCCTGCGGGCCGAGCTGCCGCGCATCACGGCCGAGGCGCCGTTCGCGGTCGAGTTCGAGGTCGACCAGGACGAGGGTGCCGACCTCGAGGAGAAGCTGCGCGAGCTGGTCGTCCGCTCGCTCGTGATCCTCGGCCTGCTGTTCGCGCTGCTGGCGGTGGCGCTGCGGCGGTTGCGCCTGGTGGCGATCGTCATCGCCTCGATCCTGCTGGCCATCGTGATCTGCCTGTCGCTGTTCTACTTCCTGGGCCTGACGGTCAACTTCATCACGATCAGCGGGCTGACCGTCTGCTTCGGCATGCTGCTGGACAACAGCATCCTGGTGCTGGACGCCATCCACCGGCGGCTATCGGGCCGACGTGCCGGCGACAGCCGAGCCGCCCTCCTCGGCGGCACGCGCGAGGTGGCGTTCCCGATCATGGCGACGACGCTGACGACCGTGGTCGGCTTCCTGTCCTTCATCTTCATGACGGACCGCCTCTCGCTGTTCTACGTGCCGCTGGCCGCGAGCGTCGGCATCGCCATGCTGGCCTCCATCCTGGTCGCCTTCGCCTGGATCCCGGTCAGCCTGCGCGGGCCCGCCGAGCGCGAGCTTCGACAGACCCGCGCCGCGGCGGACGAGTTCGGGCTGGCGGGCCGGGCTCTGCTGTGGCGGTGGGCGCTCGCGACGCTCGTGCTGGCGCTGGCCACGCTGGCGGTGGTGCACTTCTGGAAGGATGCCTCCACGCTGCGGCGGGCGCTGCCCTGGGTCGGCGGCGGCACGGCCCTCCTGGTCGCCGTCGGCGCCTTCGTGGCCTGGGCCGGCGCGCTGACGCGGCTGAGCCTGCGGCTGTGGTACCTGCCGCTGGTCGTGGTGCTGGGGCTGGGCGCGGGCACGGTCTGGGTCTTCAAGGAGAAGGTGCGCACCGGCGGCTTCTGGCGGCCGGCGCCGCGCGAGCAGATCATCGTCTACCTCGAGCAGCCGACCGGCACCGACGTCAAGCTGTCGAGCGAGACCATCCGCCTGTTCGAGCAGGAGGTGCTGCCGCTGCCTGACGGCGCCCGCCTGCGCAGCGGGGCGGCCGGCAACCGCGCCTGGATGTTCATCGAGTTCGAGGACGAGCTGCTGGCCAGCGCCTATCCCGAGCTGTTCCGCAACCGGGTGATCGTCCTCGCCGAGGAGCTGGGCGGGATGTTCATCTGGATCAACGGCTTCGGCGACCCCTACATGAAGGGCGGACGCGGCGGCGGCATGGCCAACTCGACCGTCCGCCTGACCGGGTACAACAGCAAGGAACTCAAGGCGATCAGCGACGGCGCCCTGGCGCGCCTGGAGCGCAACCGCCGCGTGCGCAATGCGCGCCTGACCAGCGGCGACCAGTTCAGCCGCTCGGACACCGACGAGACGGTCGTCGTGCTCGACCGCCAGGCGCTGACCGCGCACCGGCTGGGCATGGCCGAGGTCATGGGCCATATCCGGCGCCTGCTGGGCGTGGAGACTCCGTGGCACATGGTCGTCGACGGCGAGGACCAGCGGCTGATGCTCACCTACGCCGACGCCGATCAGATCCAGTACGACCAGGTGCTCGGTCGCACGCTGACGACCAGCCGCGGCCAGAAGGTGCAGCTCGGCCGCATCGCCTCGCTGGAGCAGCGGCCGGAGATCAGCTCGATCGAGCGGCACGACCAGCGCTACAGCCAGCTCCTGAACTGGGAGTTCATCGGCACCGACCGCATGAGGCGGCAGTACCTCGAGGAGATCATCGCGGGGATCTCGCTGCCCTACGGCTACACCGCCGAGGACATGAGCGGCCAGCAGGTGACGCAGGAGGAGGAGGCCGAGCTGCGCGGGACGCTGTGGCTGACCGCGGCCTTCATCTTCATGGTCCTGGCAGCGATGTTCGAGAGCCTGGCGCTGCCGCTGCTGGTCATGCTGGCGGTCCCGCTGTCGCTGGTCGGCGTGGCAGGCATCTTCTGGGCGACCGGCGCCGAGTTCGACTCGTCGGCCAAGATCGGGCTCGTGCTGATGTTCGGCGTCGTCGTCAACAACGCCATCCTGCTGGTCGAGAGGTTCCGGCTGCAGGTCCGCGAGCTGATCGAGACCGACGGCATCGCCGCGGGCACCGGCGACGGGCAGGTGCCGGTCGACCGGCGCCTCGGCGGCTTCGACCTCTGGCGCCTGCCCGCGCCCCGGCGTCAGGATATCCTGCGCCGCGCGATCTGCGACGGCATCCGCATCCAGCTGCGCTCCGTCCTGCTGACGACCGGCACCACCATCGCCGGGCTGCTGCCGCTGCTCTACAAGCACGACGCCAGCGCCGGGAAGGACATCTGGGAGAACCTGGCGCTGTCGTCCATCGGCGGGCTGGGCGCCAGCACCGTGCTCCTGCTCGGCTGCCTGCCGGCCCTCTACTGGATCTTCACGCGCTGGGGCTGGGGCCTGGCGCGCGCCGGGCAGCGCTGGTCGGCGCGTCGGCGGGCGCCCTCCGCGGCTCCGGATGGCGCGCTGCCGGCGGCCGGCGATGGCTGAGCCGGGCCTGCGCACGTTGCGCCGGCGCCTGCACGCGCTGGCCGAGCCGTCGGGCGCCGAGCGGGACACGTCGCGCTTCGTCGCGGCGAGCCTGCGCGCCTGCGGGCCCGACCAGCTGATCGAGGATCTCGGCGGCCATGGCGTGGCCGCGGCCTGGGTCGCTCCCGGCGGCGCCGCGGGCCCGGTCGTGCTGCTGCGGGCCGAGCTGGACGCCGTGCCG
>JAYRFB010000126.1:0-1572 GCA_041908585.1 Candidatus Krumholzibacteriia bacterium | reverse complement strand
GGCGGTCGCCGATTCGCCGCTGCGGCACGCCCGCTGGCGGCGGCAGGTGGCGGAGGAACTGGCCCTGGCCCTGGATCCGGCCACCAGCGGCGTGGTCGGTGTGCACCTGCGCGGGTCGGTAGCCGACGGGCGCGCCACTGCCGAGAGCGACATCGACCTGGTCATCCGCTTCGGCGGCGACGAAGTGCAGCGCGCGCGGCTCGAATCGTGGCTGGACGGCTGGAACCGCGCCCTGGCCGTGCTGAACCAGCAGCAGGCGGGCGTGCGCGTGGAGCGCCTGCTGGACGCCGTCATCGTCGCGTCCGACGACCACGAGGTGGCGGGCGGGTCGCGGCTGCCGATGCGCGGCGAGGACTAGCCCGCCGCCCCGGGCTGGCGGCGCGCCGCCGCCGGTGCCATTTTGCGCCGGTCCGGCGCGCGTCCCCCCGGGATCGGCGCCACGCGCGAAACCCCAGCCAGCGAGGATCCCGATGAGCACAGCCGCCCGTCCCAGCCTGACCCGACGCATGGCCGAGTATGCCGTGGGCCTGAGGTACCAGGACCTGCCAGCCGCCGACGTCAAGGAGGCCAAGCGCTTCCTGCTGGACTCGGTGGGCTGCGCGCTGGCGGCCGTCCGCAACCCGGACATGGCGGCGATGTACCGGTTCATCCGCCGCCAGGGCGGCACTCCGGAAGCCACGCTGATCGGCACCGGCGAGCGCACGAATGCGGCCAACGCGGCGCTGATGAACAGCCTGCTGATCCGCGCCCTGGATTACAACGATATCTTCTGGGAGCAGGACCCCAGCCACCCTTCCGACATCATCTTCGGGGCGCTGTCGCCGGCCGAGGCGCGGGGGCTCGACGGACGCGAGGCGATCGTCGGCATCATGATCGCCTACGAACTGGAACTGCGGTGGTGCCTGGCCTGCTTCCCCGGCGTGCGCGAGGTGGGCTGGCACCATGCCACCCTGACGCAGTTCGTCAGCCCGTTCGTGGCCGGGCGCATGTACGGCCTGGACGTGGACCAGCTGGTTGCCGCGGCCGGCATCAGCGGGAGCAGCCACTTCACGCTGGGCGGCGTGGTGGCCGGCCACCTGACGAACATGAAGAACACGGCCGACCCGCTCGCCACGCAGGCCGGCGTGCTCGCGGCGCAGATGGCAGCCGAGGGCTACGAGGGTCCCGTCGAGGTGATCGAGGGCAAGGAGGGCTTCCAGCACGTGATCCACAACGTGCAGCTGAAGCCGGAGATCCTGCTCGACGGCCTCGGCTCGCAGGCGCCGCTGATCCGCCGCTGCGGCTACAAGGCGTTCCCGACCGAGGCGCTGACGCACCAGCCGATGTCGGCGGTTCTGGGCGCGATGCAGGAGAACGGGCTGAAGGCGGAAGACCTTGCCGCGATCCACATCCAGACCACGACGCGCGGCGCCGACATCCTCAGCGACCCCAGCAAGTACGACCCGCAGACCAAGGAGACGGCCGACCACAGCCTGCCGTACTGCCTGGCGGCGGTCGCGGCCGACGGCGGCGTGTACCCGAACAGTTTCGAGCCGGAGAAGCTCTTCGACCCGCGCATCCGCGCGCTGCTGC
>JAYRFB010000125.1:0-9554 GCA_041908585.1 Candidatus Krumholzibacteriia bacterium | reverse complement strand
TGAACCGCTCCTGGAGGTCCTCGGGCGCCTGGGGGTGGATCTCCGGCTCGGTGACCTTGTAGCCCAGCGAGACGTTGTTCGTGACCGAGCGGCTGGTCCGCCAGAACGTGCCCACGTTGGCGCCCCAGCCGAACATGTTCAGGCCGGACTCGCCGCGCGTCTCGCGCGAGAGGAACAGGGTGGTGTCCAGGCTGTAGCGGCCGTCGCGCAGCCGCGGGTTCACGTAGGCGATCTCGCCGCGGTAGTTGATCTGCCCCTGGTCGAAGCTGATGGGGCTGCCGACGACGTCCTCCACGTTCCAGGAGCCCCGCGCGCGCACCTGCACGCGGCGGCCCGTGCCCCAGAGGTTGTTGTGGCCCCAGGCCGCCAGCAGGCGCACGCGCTCGAGGCTGCCGACGCCGACGCCCAGTTCATAGTAGGCCGGCCGCCGTTCCACGACATGCACCTGCAGGTCCGCCGTGCCGGCCACGGTGTCGACATTGACCGCGCTGATGTCGACGTCGCGGTACAGGCTGGTGCCCAGCAGGTTGCGGCGCGTGTCCTCGACCCGGCCCCAGCGCAGCGGATCGCCGGGCGCCACCTCCAGCTCGCGGCGCACCAGGCGGTCGATGGTCAGGTCGTTGCCGGACAGCGCGATCTCGCCGACCCGGTACGAGCGGCCGGTCGCGATGCGGTAGCCGAGGTCGGCCGCGTAGCCGGCGCCCCCCTCGAGCGGCACGCGCTCCATCTGCGGGTAGACGGCCGCGTCCAGGTACGTCTCGTCGCGGAGCAATTCGCGCAGCGCGTAGATGTCGCCCCCGAGCGCGTTGAGGTCGGCCGGCGCCGGGCTGCCCTCCCGCAGGGTGACGGCCGAGCGCAGGCGCCCCTCCGACACGGGCCCGTGACCGACGAACGACAGCCGCCGGATGTAGGTGCGGCGCCCTTCGTCCAGCGAGATGTGCAGGATGTCGCCGCCGTCGCCGGCGACGGTGATGGAATCCACGCGGGCGATGACGTCGTGGAAGCCGCGATTGCGGTAGAAGTTGCGCAGGAGCCGGATCTGCGTTTCCACGAGGTGCGGCTGGTAGCGAGCGGTCCGCAGCGGCCGCATCCAGCTGCCCTCCTGCAGGCGCATGATGCGCTTGAGCTCGTCGGCGGAGAAGGTGACGTTGCCGGCGATCTCGACGCCCGACAGGCGGTGCGACTCGAGGCCGAAATCCAGCTCGTCGTCGGCACGGGCCGGACGAACGGCAATCAGCGACACCAGCGGCAGCGCCAGGAACAGCACGACGCACCACGCGCCGACGCCCGGGTGCCCGACCAGCCGGCCCCCGCGCGCCAGGGCCCCCCGCGGGCACCGGCAGTTCCTCGTCGTCGCGACTGCGCCCAAGTCCCCGCTCCGTCCGGCGGTCCGCCGCCGTGCCGCGTCAGGCTTGCCCCGGCACGCCGGCGGCCCGATGTTATCCCCGAACACGTTCAACCCGCGGTCACCGGTCCCGAGTTCCCGCCGCCCGTCGGGTCGGCGCCACCGCCACCGGGGAGGCTCCATGCCACAGCCGCCGATCGACCGCAACCCCGCCGCCGCGCCCGCACCTGCCGGTACCACGCGCCCGGCCGCAGCCGGCCTGCGCGCGTTCGGCGTGCCGGCCGCCGTCGTGCTGGCGGCGGCGCTGTTGGCCGCCGCCGGCTGCCGCGAGTCCGGTCGCGCCCTGCGCCCACAGGACCTGAGCCGCGACGAGGCGGCCTACGTGGACCGCGTGCTGGTCCTCGAGCGCGTCCGGGCCGCCCTGCTCGTCGACGCCGTCCGCGGCGTTGCCCTGGGCGACTCGCTGGCCGCGGCCTGGGGCGACAGCGCGCTGCCCCAGGCTGTGGCCCTGGCACCCACCGAGCCCGGCCGCGCCGAGCTCGTCCACGAATTGCTGCTGCGCCTGCTGGCGGCCGAGCAGGATTCCCTGCTTGCCCACAACGGCCTGCGTCGCCTCGACGCGCCCTGGCCGACTCCCGCCGACAGCGTCGCCGGGGCCGGCTTTCCAGGCGCCTCGCGCGTGCCCGCAGGCGAGTGAACGGGGGCCGCTGAGCGCCGGCCGGGATGACCCCGGCGCCCGGCTCCGCACCGGCCCGCGGGCTAGTGGCCCGACATCTTCCACACGTCCAGCACCACGACGAAGACCATGAACAGCAGCAGCACGATCAGGCCCACCTGGGTCGCGATCGCCTGCAGGCGCTCCGGCACGGGACGGCCGCCGCGCGCCACCTCCAGCAGCAGGAACAGAACATGCCCGCCGTCCAGCACCGGGATCGGCAGCAGGTTCAGCAGGAACAGGTTCACCGAGAAGAACGCCACGAAGCCGATCAGGTAGGCGAAGCTCCAGTTGAGCATCTCGCCGGCGACGTTGGCGATGCGCAGCGGCCCACCCACCGCGTCCAGGCCCAGCTTCCCGCGCCAGAGGTCATCGAAGACCGACACCGTGGTCCAGACGGTGTCGACCGTGCGCACCCAGGCCAGTCGCAACCCGTCGCCGAACGGGACCTTGTCGTAGGCCAGGTACTGCTCGAGGAAGATGCGCCCCTTGAACTCGCCCGGCGCCACCTCGTCGCGCTCGGGCGTGACCAGGCCGCTGAGGCGCTGCCCGCCGCGCTCCCAGACGACCTCCGTCGGCAGCGCCGGCCGGTCGTTGATGATCGTGGCGATGCCCTCGAAGGTCGTCACCGGCCTGCCGTCCACGCTGACGATGACGTCGCCCTTGCGCAGGCCCAGGCGGTGGGCCGGGCCACCCTTCTGCACCAGGCCCACCGTCGTGTTCCACACCTGCATGCCGGTGGACCAGGCGCCCCGGGCGGGATCCACGGCGGGTGTCACCGCCAGGTCCTGGCGCGCCCCGTCCCGCTCGACCGTGACCGTCACCGCGACCGCGGCCTCGGCCGGCGTGCCGGCCGCAGGCAGGATCGCATCCTCGACCGCGATCCAGTCGCCGACGGGCTGCCCCGCCACCGCCACGATCCGGTCGCCGACCTGCACGCCGGCCGTGGCTGCCGCCGAGCCCTCCAGCACCGAGCCCACGCGCGTGAACGGGATCTGCGGCCGCCCCACGCCGACCAGCAGCACGATGTACAGCACGTAGGCCAGCACCAGGTTGGCCAACGGGCCGGCGACGAAGACCAGCAGGCGCTGCCAGGCGGGCTTGCTGTGGAAGTGCCGGTGAGGCGGGATATGGTCGTCCTGGCCGGCCGCCTCGGCGTTCCCTTCCTGCGTGCCGAGCGGATACTTGCGCTCCTGCCAGGTGCCCGTGTCCTGGATCTCCTCCATGAGCCCCTCGCCCGCCATCTTCACGTAGCCGCCGAAGGGGATCGCGGAGATGGCGTACTCGGTCTCGCCCCAGCGCTTGCGCAGGAGCTTGGGACCGATGCCGATCGAGAAGGTCTTGACGTAGACGCCGAAGAGCTTGCAGGTCAGGAAGTGGCCCATCTCGTGGATGATCACGACCGAACCGAGGGTCAGCAGGAAGGCGATGACGATGTTCGGGAGGTTGCTGTCCAAGCCCACGTCCTCAATGGCCGCCTGCGGCGCGGGCGTCCACCTGGACGGCCGCCTCCGTGCGGGCCCGGGCATCGGCGTCCAGCGCCGCGTCCAGGTCGGGGACCGGACCGCGGGGCAGGCGCGCCAGTGTGTCGGCGATGACGCCGGGAATATCGGCAAATCGCAGGCGACCGGCCAGCAGGGCGGCCACCGCGACCTCGTTGGCCGCGTTCAGGATCACCGGCGCCGTGCCGCCGGCCACGCCGGCCTCCCGGGCCAGGCGCAGGCAGGGGAAACGGTCCGTGTCGGGCGCCTCGAACTGCAGGGGGCCCGCGCGCAGCAAGTCTAGCCGGGCACCGTCGAGGGGCCAATGGATTTCGCCGGAAATCGCGTACTGCAGGGGCACGCGCATGTCCGGCGTGCCCAGCTGGGCCAGCAGGGCGCCGTCGACGAACTCGACCAGCGAGTGGACGATCGAGCCCGGATGCACCACCACGTCGATCCGGTCGTAGGGCAATCCGAACAGGTGGTGGGCCTCGATCACCTCGAGCCCCTTGTTCATCAGCGTGGCGGAATCCACGGTGATCTTCGGGCCCATGCGCCAGGTCGGGTGGGCCAGGACCTGCTCGAGGCTCACGCGCCCGAGCTCCGCGGCGGGAGTCTGCCGGAACGGCCCCCCGGAGGCCGTCAGGACCAGGCGGGCCACCTCGGCCGGGTCGCGCCCCGACAGGCACTGGGCGATGGCGGCATGCTCGGAGTCGACCGGCAGCAGCTCCGCGCCGCCGCGGGACACGGCCGCCGCGACGAGCGGGCCGCCGACGACCAGCGACTCCTTGTTGGCCAGGGCGATGCGCAGGCCGCGCCCTGCGGCCGCCAGGGTCGGTCCGAGGCCCGCCGCCCCGACCAGGCCGTTGACCAGGCACGACGCCCCGGGAGCCCCGGTCACGGCTTCGAGCAGGCCGGCCGGGCCCGCCGACAGCAGGCGCGGCCCCCAGCCCGGCAGCCGGGCCGCCCGTTCGCGCGCCGCGGGATCGCCGATGGCCACCAGCGGCGGCGGCGCCCATGGCTGCGCGGCGGCGATCGTGGCCAGGGCCGCCGCCAGTTCCTCCACGCGGCCGTGGCAGCTGACTGCCGCCAGTTCCAGCTGCCGTGGCTGCCGCAGCACCAGGTCCATCGTCTGGCGGCCGATGGAGCCGGTGGCTCCCAGCAGCACCAGCCGCAGCGGCCGCGGCAGGTCCAGGCGCGGTCGGCGGAACGGGTAGAGCGCCCCGGTGAATGCCGGCGGCTGCGGTTCGCGATCCATGCGGTCACCTCCCCGGCGCGCGGCTCAGTAGATGAACAGGCGGAAGTAGTAGTAGAGCACCGGCGCGGTGAACAGCAGCGAATCGAACCGGTCCAGGATACCGCCGTGGCCGGGCAGCAACGGGGCCGTGTCCTTGATGCCGACATCGCGCTTGATCAGCGATTCCACGAGGTCGCCCAGCTGCGCCGCGACACCCGCCGCGACGCCCAGCACGGTGCCGGCCAGCGGCGTGACGAACGGCACCAGGTCGCGCGAACACACCCAGCCCGTGAGCCCGGCCGCAACCAGGCCGCCGATGGCCCCCTCGACGGTCTTCTTCGGGCTGATGCGCGGCGCCAGCGGACGCCGCCCGAAGGCCACGCCGCAGAGGTAGGCGCCCGTGTCGGTGGCCCAGACCAGCGCCGCCAGCAGGAACACCAGGCGGGCCCCCTGCTGCTGGTCCTGGCCGAGAGCGGCCGGCAGCTCGCGCAGCAGGACCAGGTGGCTGGCCAGCCAGCCCAGGTAGAGGATGCCGAAGACCGTGACCGCGATGTGGGCCAGCGACTGCGCCATCTCGCGGCGCAGCAACTCGCGCACCATGATCGCCAGCAGGCTGCCCGTGAGGATCACGGGCACGGCCACGCCCTGGCGCCAGGCGTACCAGGTCAAGGCCAGGCTGCAGAAATAGGCCAGGAGCGCGAACGGCTGGTAGCCCTTGGCCCGGAGCAGCTGCAGCAGTTCGCGCAACCCGAGCACGACGATCAGGTCGACCAGCAGCAGGAAGAACAGCCCGCCGCGCAAGGTGATCACGTAGAGGCAGGGCACGCCGGCGGCGATCACCGCCACGCGCGGCAGCAACCCCGCGTTGAGGAAGCGGCGCACCGCGGGCGGCCGCGCGGCCTCCGTCACGGTCGCGCCCTCAGCAGGCGCCGCCAGCGCTCGGGGTCCAGGGCGGACGCGACCTCGGCCGGTCCGTCCACGGCGGCCTGGCCGGGCAGGGCGCCGAAGCGGCGCTCACGCCCCTGGTAGTCGGCCACCGCCAGGGCCAGGTCCCGGCCCGCGAAGTCCGGCCACAGGACCGGGCTGATCAGCAGCTCGGCATAGGCCCCCTGCCAGAGCAGGAAGTTGCTCAGGCGGGCCTCGCCGCTGGTGCGGATGACAAGGTCGGGATCGGGCAGGCCGGCGGTGTAGAGCTCCCGGGCGAAGTCCGCCTCGGTCGCCTCGTCGGCCGCGAGCTCGCCGGCCGCCACGCGCCGCGCCAGCTGTCGGGCCGCGTGGAGGATCTCCTGGCGGCCGCCGTAGGCCAGCGCCAGGTTCAGGACGAGCCCCGAGTTGGCCGACAGCGCCGCCTCGGCCTCGCGCAGCGCAGCCTGCGCCCGCTCGGGCAGTCGCCCGATCTCCCCGCTCGTCACCAGCCGCACGCCGCGGCGCTGCAGCTCGTCGCGCTCGGCCCCGATCGTCTCCTGCAGGAAGTGCCAGAGCGCCTTCACCTCGGCCTCGGGCCGGTTGAAGTTCTCCTGGCTGAACGTGTAGAGCGTCAGGTACTCGACGCCCAGGCGCCCGCAGGCATCCACACACCGCCGCACGGCGTGCCGCCCCGCGCGGTGGCCGGCCACCCGCGGCAGGCAGCGCTTGCGCGCCCAACGGCCGTTGCCGTCCATGATCACCGCGACATGGCGAGGCACGCGGCCGCGCGCGCGCACGGCGTCGAAGAGGGCATCGTCGCCCAGCTGCAGGAGTCCGTCGATGCCCGCTGGCACGCTCACCGGCTACAGCTCCGTGATTTCCCTCTGCTTGGCCTCGGTCACCGCGTCCACCATGGCGCAGTACTTGTCGGTCAGCTTCTGGATCTCGTCACGGTCCTTGTGCGCTTCGTCCTCGGTGACCTCGCCGTCCTTGAGCTCGCGCTTCAGCTCGTCGTTGGCCTCCTGGCGCGCGCGCCGGACGGCGATCTTCCCGTCCTCGCCGCAGTCGCGGGCCTGCTTGGCCAGGTCCTTGCGGCGGTCGCCGGTCAGCTCGGGCACCTGCAGGCGGATCATCATGCCGTCGTTGGACGGGTTCAGGCCCAGGTTCGCCGCCTGGATCGCGCGCTCGATGGCATTGATGGCGGCGCGGTCAAAAGGCTTCACCGCGAGCAGGCGGGGCTCCGGCGCGGCGATGGTCGCCAGCTGGATCAGCGGCGTCATCGCGCCGTAGTACTCCACCTTGACGCCGTCGAGCAGGGCCGGCGAGGCCTTGCCCGTGCGGATGCGCTGCAGGCGCTGCTTGACGCCCTCGACGGCCTCTTCCATCGCCAGTTCCGCGGCTTCCTTCACTTCAGCGCTCATGACTGCGACTCCTTGCGGATCCAGGTTCCCTTCTGGCGACCCTCGATGACCTCCACCAGGCTGGCGGGATCGGTGATGTCGAACACGAACATGGGCAGGCCCTGTTCGGCGCAGAGGGTCACGGCCGTCAGGTCCATCACCTGCAGCCGGCGCGCGACGACCTCGTCGTAGGTCAGCGTGTCGAAACGCCGCGCGTCCGCGTGCCGGTGCGGGTCCTTGTCGTAGACGCCGTCGACCTGCGTGCCCTTGAGCAGGGCGTCGGCGCTGATCTCCAGCGCCCGCAGCGCGGCGGCGGAGTCGGTGGTGAAGTAGGGATTGCCCGTGCCACCGGCGAAGATCAGCACGTGGCCTCGCTGCAGGAGGCCGATGGCCTCGTCGCGGGCGAACGACCTGGTCAGCGGTCGCACCTCGCGGGGGCTCAGGATCTGGCTCTGGAGCCCCTCGCCCCGCAGGTAGTCGCGCAGGATGGCGGCATTCATGATCGTCGCCAGCATGCCCACGTTGTCGGCCGTGACGCGGTCGACGATCTCCAGGTTGGCCGAGCGGGCGCGGAACAGGTTGCCCGCCCCCACCACGATGCCGACCTGGACGTCCATCTGCACGACCTGCGCGATGGCCTGGGAAAGCGCCGCGAGCTGGGAGTGGCTGTACTGCTCGCCGTCCCCCATCAGCGCTTCGCCGCTGAGCTTGAGGAGGATCCTCGTGAATTTCACCGGTCGGCACCTTTCCGGCGGAAGGGCCCTGTCGCCGCGGGCTCGGCGGCCGCCCTGCCGCCACGCAAAAAAAGAAGCCCGGGCGACGGGGCCCGGGCTCCAGGGGCGACGGGCTAACCGCCGATTTCGAAGCGCGCGAAGCGCTTGATCTGCATGTTCTCGCCAAGGGCGCCGATGATCGACTTGAGGTAGTCCTCGACGGTCATGTCCGGGTCCTTGACGTACTTCTGCTCCAGAAGGACCACGTCACTGTAGTACTTGTCCACCTTGCCGACAACAATCTTCTCGATCATCGCCTCGGGCTTGCCCTGCTCGCGCATCTGGGCGGCGTAGATCTCCTTCTCCTTCTCCACCAGGGAGCCGTCGACCTCGTCGCGGGTCACCGCCAGCGGCCGGGCCGCGGCGATGTGCATGGCGACGTTGTGGACGAACTCCTGGAAGGTGTCGGTGCGGGCCACGAAGTCGGTCTCGCAGGCGACCTCGACCAGCACGCCCACCTTGCCGCCCATGTGGATGTAGCTGCCCACGATGCCCTGGCTCGTGGCGCGGCCCTCCTTCTTGGCGGCCGAGGCGATGCCCTTCTTGCGGAGGTACTCGACGGCCTTCTCCATGTCGCCATCGCACTCGGCAAGCGCCTTCTTGCAGTCCATCATGCCGCAGTTCGTGGTTTCGCGGAGCTCCTTGACCATCTTGGCGCTGATTTCCATGACTCCTCCAGGTGTGCCGCCGGGGCGCTCGGGCGCCGCCGGGGCCAGGCAGGCCGCCACGGCGGCCGTGTTATCTTCACGCCCCCGGCCGACCGGCGGCCGGGGGCGATCCAGTTGCCTCAGTTGGCGCCGGTCGCGGCCCCGTCGCCGGCAAGGGCCGGACGGGCCGGGGTGTCGATCCGCAGGGCCTCGGCGTCCAGGGACGCGCTGGCCGCGTTGTCCTTGGCCGCCGCCGCCATCGTCACGGCGCGGTCGCGGCCCTCGGCGCCGGTGCGGCGCCCTTCCTCGATGGCCTCGGCGACGGTCCGCGTGAACAGCATGATCGAGCGGATGGCGTCGTCGTTGCCCGGGATCGGGTAGCGCACGAGCGTCGGGTCGCAGTTGGTGTCGACGATGCCGATGACCGGGATGCCCAGCTTGTTGGCCTCGCGCACGGCGGTCTCTTCCTCGGCCGTGTCGACCACGAAGACGGCGTCCGGCAGCTTCTTCATCTTGCGGATGCCGCCGAGGTTCGTGTTCAGCTTCTCGTACTGGCGGCTGAACTCGAGCTGTTCCTTCTTCGAGAAGTTCTCCATGCGGCCGTCGCGCATCATGGCCTCGATCTCCTCGAGCTTCTGCACGCTCTTGTAGATCGTCTGCCAGTTGGTCAGCATGCCGCCGAGCCAGCGCTCGGTCACGTACGGCATGTCCACGCGGTCGGCCATCTCCTTGATGGCGATCTTGGCCTGCTTCTTGGTGCCGACGAACAGCACGGTGCCGCCCTTGGCGCCGACGACGCGCAGGAAGTCCTGCGCCTGGTTCAGCGCGCGCAGGGTGCGCTGCAGGTCGATGATGTAGATGCCGCCCCGCGCGATGAAGATGTAGGGCTTCATCTTGGGGTTCCACTTGCGGGTCTGGTGCCCGAAGTGGACGCCCGCCTCGAGCAGGTCCCTCAGTCCGACGTTGGCCATGTTCGCCTCCCGGCAGGTCAGGTTGTGCCTCCCCGGCGTTCACCGGAACGGGACGAGCACCGCGGGCTTCCGCGCTGCC
>JAYRFB010000124.1:0-9799 GCA_041908585.1 Candidatus Krumholzibacteriia bacterium | reverse complement strand
GTGCAGAACCTGCGGTCCTACTTCGCGGAGTTCCCCGACCTGGACTACGAGCTGTCGATCATCGACGTGCTCGAGCAGCCCGAGCGCGCCGAGGAGTGCCGGATCCTGGCAACGCCCACGCTCGTCCGCCGGCTGCCCCTGCCCTCCCTGAGGATCATCGGCGACCTGTCCGAGAAGACGATCGTCTGGCAGACGATCGGACTGCTCAGCAGCAACGGCGCGCACACCGGCGACCACCCGAACGACGAGGAATCCAGCCATGACCGCTAAGGCGATCGGACTGCCCAAGCTGGCGACCGGCATCCAGGGGTTCGACAGCATCACCAACGGCGGGTTGCCGCTGCACCGCACGACGCTCCTGTCCGGCACCGCCGGCAGCGCCAAGACGGTGTTCGGCTCGCAGTACCTGGCCTCGGGCATCGAGCAGTTCGGGCAGGGCGGCGTCTTCGTCACCTTCGAGGAGCCGCCCGCCGACATCCGGCGCAACATGCTGGGTTTCGGCTGGGACATCGCCGCCTGGGAGGAGGCCGGCAAGTGGGCCTTCGTCGACGTGTCGCCGCAGCTGACGGACGAGACGGTCATCGGCGGCGAGTACGACCTGGGCGCGCTGCTGGCCCGCATCGAGAGCGCCGTCACGCGCATCGGGGCGCAGCGCCTGGTCATGGACTCGCTGGGGGCGGTCTTCACGCAGATCGCGCAGTCGAAGGTCGTCCGCAACGAGATGCTGCGCATCACGACCGCGCTCAAGAAGCTGGGCATCACCTCGCTGCTGACCGCCGAGCGCACCGAGGAGTTCGGCGCCATCGCCCGCTACGGCATCGAGGAGTTCGTGACCGACAACGTGGTCGTGCTGCGCAACAGCCTGGATGACGAGAAGCGGCGGCGCACCATCGAGATCCTCAAGTTCCGCGGCACCGACCACCAGAAGGGCGAGTACCCGTTCACGATCCACCCGCTCGAGGGCATCATCGTGCTGCCGCTGTCGGCCCTGGAGCTGAAGCAGCAGTCGACGGACCTGCGGATCAGCTCGGGCAACGGCGTGCTGGACGAGATGTGCGGCGGCGGCTTCTTCCGCGACTCGGTCATCCTGGTCTCGGGCGCCACGGGCACCGGCAAGACACTGACGGTGACGCAGTTCGTCAACGGCGGCGCCACGCGCGGCGAACGCTGCCTGCTGTTCGCCTTCGAGGAGAGCCGCGAGCAGCTCTTCCGCAATGCGCGCGGCTGGGGCCTGGACTTCCGCGAGCTGGAGAAGTCGGGCTGCCTGCGCGTCATCTGCACCTATCCGGAAGTGGCCGGCCTGGAGGACCACCTGGTGGCGATGAAGGCGGAGATCGAGGCCTTCCGGCCCAACCGCGTGGCCGTCGACAGCCTGTCGGCCCTGGAGCGCGTGGGCAACAGCAAGGGCTTCCGCGAGTTCGTGATCGGCCTGACCTCCTTCATCAAGCACCACGAGATGGCCGGCCTGTTCACCGCCACGACGCCGACGCTGCTGGGCGGCGCCTCGGTCACCGAGGCGCACATCTCGACCATCACCGATTCGATCCTGCTGCTGCGCTACGTGGAGATGTACGGGGTGATGCGGCGCGGCATGACCGTGCTGAAGATGCGCGGCTCCATGCACGACAAGGAGATCCGCGAGGTCTCGATCGACAGCACGGGGATGCACATCGGCGCGCCGTTCCGGCACGTCTCGGGCATCCTCGCCGGCGTGCCCGTCCACGCCTCCGAGCGCGAGATCGCCCGCCTGGGCGACCTCTTCGGCACATGAGCCCGGACCGGCACCGGCGGCTGCGCGAGGACCTTGACGTCCTGCTGGTGGAGGACGACGCGGACGATCGCGCGCAGGCGCGCGGCGTCCTGGCGGAGATCAGGCTGGGGGCATCGGGCTCCGGCCGCTGCCGCCTGCACGAGGTGGCGAGCATCGCCGAGGCGCTGGTGGCGGTCGGGGGCGCCTTCTTCGACGCGATCCTGCTGGATCTGCACCTGCCGGACGCCAGCGGCCTGGACGGGCTCGAGCGCCTGCTTGCCGCCCAGAGCGTGGCGCCGGTGCTGATCCTGACCGACCTGCACGACGAGGCCGTGGGCCTGGCCGCCGTGCGCGCCGGCGCCCAGGACTTCCTGGCCAAGGACCGGCTGGAGCCGGTCCGCCTGGGCCGCGCGCTGAGCTATGCCGTCGAGCGGCACCGCATGCGCCGCGAGGTCGCCATCCGCGAGCGCGAGATCGCGGCCAGCGAGGACCGCTTGCGGCGGCTGATCGCCGCCTCGCCCGACGGCATCATGATCACCGACCGCACGGGTTCGATCATCTTCGCCAATCCCGCCGCCGAGGTGCTGTTCAACCGGCCCCGTTCGGCGCTGATCGGCAGCCCGCTGGGCCTGCCCGTCGACGGCAGCCGCAGCGAGATGGAGCTGCACCGTCCCGACGGCCGCACGCTGACGGCGGAGATGCACGTGGCGCCGGTCGAGTGGCTGGGCGAGCCGGGCCATCTGGCCAACTTCCGCGACATCACCGGGCACAAGGAGACGCTGCGCCAGCTCGACGACACGCGGCTGCGGCAGATCATGGTGCGCGACCAGTTCCTGTCGCACGTGTCGCATGAGCTGCGCACGCCGCTGACCGTGGCCGAGCAGTGGATCACGCTCCTGCAGGACGGGCTGCTGGGACCGGTCACGCCCGAGCAGGCGAAGGCGCTGGGGACGGTGCGGCGCAACTGCGGGCACCTGGAGAAGCTGATCGAGGACCTGCTCGAGGCGCAGCGCACCGAGACCGGCAAGCTGCGCCTGGAGCCGTTGCGGACCAGCCTGCGGGGCCTGGTCGAGGACGCGATCGCCTCGGTGCGCGCCGCGCAGCGCGACGATGTCCTGCGCTTCCGCGCCGACCTCCCGGACGACCTGCCGGACCTGCTGGCGGACCCCGGGCGCGTCCGCCAGGTGCTGATCAACCTGCTGGGCAACGCGGCCAAGTTCACGCCGGCGGGCGGGACGATCAGCGTGTCCGCGGGGCCCGAGCCCCACGCCCCCGAGGAGCTGCGCATCTCCGTCAGCGACACGGGCTGCGGGATCCCGGCCGCCGATCACGAGCGCATCTTCGAGCACATGTACCAGCGCGAACCCGACTCGGAGGTCTCGCGGCGCGGGCTGGGTCTGGGCCTGTACATCTGCCGGCAGATCGTCACGCAGCAGGGCGGGCGCCTGTGGGTCGAGAGCGAGGTCGGGCGCGGCAGCACCTTCCACTTCACGGTGCCGGTGTTCTCGTGCCGCGCCCTGCTGGCCAGGCTGCCTGAGCCCGCCCGTGGCCACGGCGCACTGTGCCTGGTCGGCATCGATGCCCGGCCCGCCGACGGCTCGCCGCTGCAGGCGTTCGAGGTGCGCTACCTGGACGCCGCGCGCCGCGTCGCCGGCGAGTGCCTCCTGCCCGACCGCGACCTGCTGCTGCCGCGGCTCGTCTGCGACGAGCACGGCGAGCTGGCATTCATCGTGGCCGGCGCCGATGCCGCCGGCGCGGCCGTGCTCGTCGACCGCCTGCGTCGCCAGCTCGAGACCGCCGGCGACACGGGCGGCGGGCGCCTCGGCTACCGCCTGGATGCCGCCCCGCTGGCCGTGCCGCCGCCCCGGTCGGGCGCGGACGCGGCCTGGCTGGACCGGCTGGCGGTCGCCGTCGAGGCCGAGCTGGAGCGCATGACCGTTGCCTCCGGGCGTCAGCTGCCAGGCTAAGGATCGCCCGAATCCCCGTTGCGCGTCTCTGAATTTCCTAAAGTCCCCCCTCGCGTGTCCGATTCCTGTCGCGTCACGGCGGCGCCTGCTCGGGCGAAAGGGATTGGGATGGGACGTGCCAGGATCCTCCTTGTCGACGATGACCCCGACCTGCTGGAAGCACTGCGGCTGCGAATGAGCGCCGCCGGCTACGAGGTGCACACCGCCGGCGACGGCGTGCAGGCCACGCGCCTGGCGCGCAACGCGCGGCCCGACCTGGTGGTGCTGGATATCGGCATGCCGGGCGGCGACGGCCACACGGTGGCACAGCGCCTGAAGGGCGACCCGTTGACGATGTTCACGCCCATCGTCTTCCTGACCGCGCGCACCCACGACGACGACTTCGCGCGCGCGCGCAGCAACCGCGTCGACAAGTACCTGGTCAAGCCGTTCCAGGTCGATGAGCTGGTGCTGGCGGTGGACGAACTGGTCGAGCGCGTGAGGCAGCCGGCCGCCGTCTAGCCCACCGGTCAGCGACCGCGGCGGCGCGGCGGCGCCGCCCGCTTCGGGGACCCGGGCTTCCCCGTCCCGCCACCCGCCGACTGGCCCCCCCCGCGCTTTCGCGCCTGCGCGGCGCGCCGCTCCTCCAGTTCGCGACGGCGCCTGACCACGGCCGCCGGCTCGTCGGTCGGCTCCTGCTGGCGCGACGGCCTGCGGTCGTGGCGGTCGGGCTTCAGGTACTTCTTCTTCGCCGGCGGAGTCCCGTCGCCCGGGCGGGTCGCGCGGGCGGCCTCGCCGCGGCGCGCCGGCGTCCTGCCGGCTGCCGGCGCCGCGGCCCGCTCCCCGCCGACCTTGCCCTTGCCCTTGCCCGCCGGCACCAGGCACTCCGGCCCGCTGCCGATCAGGTCGGCCCGCCCCATGCGCTGCAGCGCCTCGCGCAGCAACGGCCAGTTCTCCGGATCGTGCCAGCGCAGGAAGGCCTTGTGAAGGTCGCGCTGCTTGCCGCGCTTGGCGGTGAACACGCTGTCGCCGCCGGGCCGCGCCTGGCGCGTCACCTTCCGCAGCGGGTTGCGACCCGAGTGGTACATCGCCGTGGCCGTGGCCATCGGCGAGGGCAGGAAGGTCTGCACCTGGTCGGGCTTGAAGGCGTTCCTCTTCAGCCACAGCGCCAGGTTCAGCATGTCCTCGTCGGTGGTACCAGGGTGGGCGGCGATGAAGTACGGGATCAGGTACTGCTTCTTGCCCGCCTGCTGCGAGAACTTGTCGAACAGGGCGCGGAACTTCTCGTAGCTGCCGATGCCCGGCTTCATCATCAGGTCGAGCGGGCCCTGCTCGGTGTGCTCGGGCGCGATCTTCAGGTAGCCGCCGGTGTGGTGCTGCGCCAGCTCCTTCACGTACGCCGGCGAGGTGGCCGCCAGGTCGTAGCGTACGCCCGAGCCGATCAGCACCTTCTTGACGCCCGGCAGCTCGCGAGCCTTACGGTAGAGCTGGATCAGCGACGAGTGGTCGGTGTCCAGGTTGGGACAGATCTCCGGGAACACGCAGGACGGCAGCCTGCAGGCGGCCTCGATCTCGCGCGACTTGCAGGCCATGCGGTACATGTTGGCCGTGGGTCCGCCCAGGTCAGAGATGACGCCGGTGAACCCGTCGGACCTGTCGCGGATCGCCTCGATCTCCTTGAGGATCGACTTCTCCGAGCGGCTCTGGATGATGCGGCCCTCGTGCTCGGTGATCGAACAGAACGTGCAGCCGCCGAAGCAGCCGCGCATGATGTTCACCGAGTTGCGGATCATCTCCCAGGCCGGGATGCGCGCCTGTCCGTAGCCGCTGTGCGGGCGGCGCGCGTAGGGCAGGTCGAAGACCGCGTCCATCTCCGGCGTGGACAGGGGCACCGGCGGCGGGTTCAGCCACAGGTCGCGCGCGCCGTGGCGCTGCACCAGGGCGCGCGCGTTGCCGGGGTTGGTCTCGGCGTGCATGACCCGCGAGGCGTGGGCGTAGAGCACCGGATCGTCGGCAACCTGCTCGTAGGCCGGCAGGCGGATGACGGTGCGATCGCGGTCACGCCAGAGCTTGCGCGGGTCGGCGGCGGCCGGCGCCGGCGGGGCCGCGGCGGCAGGGCCGACCTCCGGGCCGGCGTGCGCCGGCGACGGGTCCGGCATCGAACAGGCGCGGTCGGGCGCACCGTCCTTCGCATCGCAGCCCTCCGGCTCCATGGCGTACGGGTCCGGGTGCACGATCAGCCGGCCGGGGGTGTCGAGTTCCGTCGAGTCCAGCTCGATGAATCCCCCCGGCACGCCGCCACGCATGAAGGCCGTGCCGCGGATGTCGGTCAGCGCCTTGATGTCCTCGCCCGCGTCCAGCCGGTGCGCGATCTCGAGCACCTGCCGCTCGCCGTTGCCGTAGACCAGCAGGTCGGCCTTCGAGTCGGGCAGAACGCTGCGCCGCACCTTGTCCGACCAGTAGTCGTAGTGGGCGATGCGCCTGAGGCTGGCCTCGATGCCGCCGATGATGACGGGCACGTCCTTGAACGCCTCGCGGCAGCGCTGCGCGTAGACCAGCACGGCGCGGTCGGGCCGCCGGTCGGGCTCGGCGTTCGGCGTGTAGGCGTCGTCGCGCCTCGGCTTGCGGGCGGACGTGTAGCGATTGACCATCGAGTCCATGTTGCCGGCGGTGACCCCGAAGAACAGGCGCGGCCGCCCCAGCGCGCGGAACGGGTCGGCGCTCTGCCAGTCGGGCTGGGCGATGATGCCGACGCGGAAGCCCGCCCGCTCCAGGGCGCGGCCGACCACCGCCATCCCGAAGCTGGGGTGGTCGATATAGGCGTCGCCGGTGACGACGATGACGTCGCACTCGTCCCAGCCGAGGTCGTCCATCTCGCGGCGCGACATGGGCAGCTCGGGCGCGGGCGCGCGCGCGGCGCCGGGCCGCGGGGCGCGGACGAAGAGAGGCGGGGCCTGGGGCATGGTCGGCGCGGACATCGGGCCATCCGGGTTCGGGGTCGGCGACGGCTGCTCGGTACCCGCCCAATATGGGTCAAGACCGCGGATTCGTCACCTTTCGGGCCCCTGCCCCGTCAGCGCACCAGCACCACCCGCTGCCGCGCCGCCGCACCGCTCCCCCGCAGCGCCGCGAAGTACACGCCCGCGGGCGCCGGCCGGCCTGCATCGTCACGCCCGTCCCAGGCCACGCGGTGGGACCCGGCAGGCAGTCCCTGCTCGCTGATCGAGCGGACGCGCGCCCCGCGCACGTCGTAGACGTCGATCACAACGTTGCCGGGAGCCGGCAGGTCGAACGCGAACGCCGTCCGCGCGGTGAACGGGTTCGGCCAGCCCGGCCGCAGGGCGATGCGTGCCGTCCCCGCGGCAGGGTCGACGGCCGACGCCGTTGCCGGCTGCCAGCGGGCCAGGCGCGAGGAGACCTTGTCGCCCGCGAGCAGGAACTCGCCGCCCACCCAGATGCGACCGTCACCGGGATTGGCGATGTCGTGCCCCTCGGCCTCGAGCCCGGAGCCAAGGGTGTGCCAGGCCGCGCCGTCCCAGCGCGCCACGTAGGCCGCGGGCTGGCCGCCGGCGGCGGTGAACTCGCCGGTGACGTAGAGGTCCGAGCCGTGCGCCGCCAGCCCGAACACGCGGTTGTTCACGCCGGCGCCGAGCGGGCTCCAGGTGCTGCCGTTCCAGACGGCGATGTTCGCGGCCGGGGCGCCGCCGGCCTGGCTGAACGTGCCGGCCGCGTAGAGCAGGCCGTTCAATTCGAGGACCGCGAAGACCGCGCCGTTGGTGCCCGCGCCGAGCGCCTGCCAGGAAGCACCGTTCCAGCGCGCGAGGTTCGCCGCCGGCACGCCGTCGATCGACGTGAAGCTGCCGCAGGTCACCGGGTCGCCCTGGTAGGAGCCCAGGCCGTAGAGGATCTGCACGGCCCCGCTGATGCTGTTGCCGAGCGGGTCGAACTCGCTGCCGTTCCAGCGGCCGAGCGTCTGCTTCGTGCCCCAGTAGCCGTTGGCGTAGAGGATGCCGTCCAGGACGATCAGGCCGCTGACCGTCGACAGCGAGCCCGCGCCCATCGCGCTCCACTGCGCGCCGTCCCAGCGCGCGATCTTGTTGGCGGCGACGCCGCCCGCCGTCGAGAAGGCACCGCCGACGATCAGGTCGCCCTCGAAGCTCGCGATCGACTCGACCGAGTTGCCGAAGCCGAGCGGGATGCCCGAGCCGAGCGGCTGGAACGCGCTGCCGTCCCAGGCGGCGACGACGCTCGAGACGTCGCCGATGCGGCTGAAGCGCCCGCCCACGATCACCTGACCGTTCCAGGCGCCGACGCACTCGACCGTGCTGTTGGCTCCCTGGCCGGTGGCCAGCGCGGACCAGGTGCCGTTGTAGGACGCCAGCGCGGAGGCGCGGGCCGTGCCGATCTGCGTGAAGCTGCCGCCGGCGATCAGCGCGCCGGCGCGTTCGCCCACCGCATAGACGGTGCCGATGGAGCCGCCGATATACGACCAGAACGTGCCGTTCCAGCGCGCGAGGCCGCCGTTGACCTCGGACGCCACCAGGTCGGCGCCCCAGCGCCCGAGCGCGATGACCTCGCTCGCGAACGGCGGGGTGCCCACGGCGCTGAAGGCGGTGCCGTTCCAGGCGGCCAGGCCGTTGGTCGACAGCGGGCCCGCCTGCGCGAAGTAGCCCCCGACGACCAGCTTGCCGCCATGGACGGCGAGCGACTCGCCCGAGGCGCTGTACGGTTCGCCCTCGCTGTCGAGCAGGCCGCCGCCGACGGCGGCCCAGGTGCTGCCGGTCCAGCGCGCGAGATTCGGCGCATAGCTGCTGCCGGCGAAATCGAAGGAACCGCAGACATAGAGCGAGGTGCCGAAGACCTCCACGTCGTTGACGAATCCGTTGGTGCCGCCACCCAGCGCGGTCCACGACACACCGTCGTAGATGGCGATGTTCTCGGCGGAGGTGCCGCCCGTCCCCACGCTCGTGAAGCTTCCCGCGACGACCAGGTCGCCGTTCCAGACATCGAGGGTGTGCACGTAGCCGTCGACGCCGCCGTCGACATCGACCCAGTTGGAGCCGTCCCAGCGCGCCAGGCCGCCGATGAACCCGCCGCCGGCATAGAGGTCGCCGTTCCAGATGACCAGCGACGTCACGCCGTCATCAAGTCCGTCACCCAGCGGGCTCCACTGCGTGCCGTTCCAGCGCGCGACGTTGTTGGCGGCGACATCGCCGACGCCGACGAACAGGCCGCCGATCACCAGGTCGGTGCCCAGGTTCGCGAGGGCCTCGACGTAGCCCATGACCCCCGGCACGCCGAAGCCGGCGTTCCAGTTCTCATCGCCGGGGACGGCCGCGGCGGGGCGCGCGTGCAGCAGGGTGAAGACGCAGGCGAGGGCAAGGGACAGGCGGCACGCGGGCATGGATGTCTCCCCCAGAGGTGCAAGTCGAACGGCGACGGCAAGCTGGCAGTATACAGGAGTGGATTTGTCGATTCAATGCGAGAGACCTGTAGCGTCGGTGGGTGCGCACGTCCGGCGCCGGCTCGGCCATGAAACCTTGGTGATCATGAAAACTCAGCATTGACACGAACACATATCATCGTAACAATAATAAGCACTACACATCAAACGCGACCGGGCTGCCCGGATACTCGAAATCGACACAACCCCATGTGTAGCAAAATTTTTGACCTCATTCACCTGCCCGCCGAGAAAAATTATCGTGATTCGATGTGATTATCGAGTCTCGACCGGATCTTCATGTGACCAGCGCCGAGCACGACACCCGGGAGCCAGACGTGCCCCATCTTCAACCTCCAACCATTGTGCGGCGGGCGGCCGCCTGCGTGGCGATGGCTGTCCTCGCAGGCACGGCAGGCCCGCTGCCGGCAACGGACGCGCGGGCCTCGGGGACCGACCACCCCGCGCTGGTCATCGGCGGCGGCGCCAGCCTGCGCATGAAGCCGGGCACCCGGCTGACCCTCGACTGCGACCTGCGCAACTACGGCACGTTCACCGCGGCCGACGGCAGCCGCGTCGTGGTCAACGGGTTCGGAGCGCCATCGCTGCGTGGCGTGACCCAGTTCGCCGACCTGCAGATGGCGATGCACGGCACCGCGT
>JAYRFB010000123.1:0-14139 GCA_041908585.1 Candidatus Krumholzibacteriia bacterium | reverse complement strand
CGTCGACCCGTCGCGCTACGCGTCGAGCGGCTTCGACAGCCAGGAAACGGTGTCGCTGGCGACGTCCACCAAGCTGACGCGGGCGCTGTCGCTCGACATGAAGTACGGCCGCACCGACAGCCGCCGCGAGCAGGTCGGCTCCGAGTCGCGCAACCTGCGCGAGGACTGGCCGGACCTGACGATGTCGCTGACCGGCATCGAGAAGTGGGGCCTGCTCGGCGGCGGCGGCAAGGACGGCGAGGGCTGGCTGAGGTCATCCAGCCTGAACGTCGGCTACAAGCGCGGCCTGACCGTGAACAACTACACCGCGACGGTCTTCAACCCGACGCTGTCCACGACGCTGCAGCCGCGCTGGTCGTTCACGTTCCCGAGCGGCCTCTCGGCGACGCTGAACGCGAACCTCAAGTGGGACGACACGCGCGGCAATGGCGTGCTGACCAAGGCCTCGCAGACGCGCTACGGCCTGCAGGTGCGGCACCAGTTCCGTGCCGAGCGGTTCCTGGCGAAGCTGGGCCTCTACAAGCCGGGAGCGAGCCAGAACGTCACGATGGACGTGGACCTGTCGTTCCAGTCGGACCGCACCGAGCGCATCAACCCGGGCCTCGAGGCGACGGCGCCGACCGGGACGCGCCGCATCAGCCTCGAGCCGCGGTTCACCTACCAGATCTCGCGGAACCTGACCGGCGCCCTGCGCTTCAAGTACGGCTACAACGCCAACATCGCGACCGACCAGACGCAGACCACGCTGGGACTGGGAGTGGAGGCCACGTTTGTCTTCTAGCATGCCCGCCCGCCGCCACCCACGCATGGCCCTCCGCACTCGACGGATCCCGGTTCGGGCGCTCGCGACGGCGGGACTGCTCGTCGCCCTGACGCTGCCTGTCGCCGCGGCGCCGGCCGGGTCTCCGCCCGCGGCGGTGCCGGCCTTCTCCGGAGAGCGCGCCTACTCGCTCCTGGTCGAGCAGTGCGAACTGGGGCCGCGCACGCCGGGCTCGGCGGGGAACCGCGAGCTGCGCGAGCGCATCCTGGCGGCAGCCTCCCGGGCCGGGTTGCCGGCCGTGCCGGTCTGCTTCGAGGCGCCGCTGGGTCCCGGGGGCGCGACGCTTCAGGCGTGCAACATCGTCGTCTCTGCGGGACCGGCGGGGGGTTCCCGCCTGTGGCTCGGCGCCCATTTCGACACGCGGCCGTGGGCCGACCGCGACCCGGTCGCGACGCGGCGCGGCCAGGCCATCGCCGGCGCAAACGACGGTGCCAGCGGCACCGCGGTGCTCCTGCACCTGATCGAGCTGCTGGGGGCGTCGCCGCCGCCGCAGGGCGTGGACCTGCTGTTCTTCGACGCCGAGGACTCGGGCCAGCCGCACGACCCGGCGGGGTTCTGCCTGGGGAGCCGGCACCTGGTGGCCACCCACGGGGACTTCGGCAACCCGCTGGCCGGCAAGATGCCCCGGGGCCTGGTGCTGCTGGATATGGTCGGCGAGACGGGGGCCCGCATCCCCCAGGAAGGCTACTCGCTGGCTCAGGCCCCGGCCTGGACCGCCCAGGTCTTCGAGCGCGCGGCCGCCCTCGGGTTGGACGTGTTCGATCCGGTTCCCGGCCCGGCCGTGTACGACGACCACGTGCCGTTCCTGCTGGCAGGCATTCCCGCGGTCAACCTGATCGATTTCGACTACCCGCAGTGGCACACCGTCGACGATACGCCCTCCCGCTGCTCTCCCGTCACCCTGGGCCAGGTGGGCCGGCTGGTCGCCGACCTGGTCTACCGCCCCTGAGCCCGGCAGCTCCCCGCCATTTCGCGCTAAATCCCCGCCCCGCCCGGCCGAAACCTGTCCTGCCCTGTCGACGGGGTACCGGACCACCCAAAGGAGCGGGTACATGATCACCACGTGCACCGATTGCCACGCGCGCTACCGCCTGGACGCCGAACGCGTGCCGCACCGCAAGATCCGCGTCCGCTGCCCGTCCTGCCGCGCGGTGTTCGTGCTGGACGGGACGCACCGGACAGCCGAGACCGTCGAGCCCGTGGCGGCCGCCCGCCCCGAGCCGCGCCAGCCGGTGCGCCCGGCCCCCGAGCCTCCGCGTCCGGCCCCGGCCGCGCAGCCCATCCATCGGGCGCAGCCGCAGCCGCAGCCGACCGCAGCGCGCACGCCGGCGGCCGCCGGCACCGCGGTGCTGGACCAGCCCGGCGCACCGCGCCGGCGCCGCTCCAAGGAGGAGATGCTCGCGCGCGCCCTGGTGTCGGACATCAAGGTCTACAACCGCGAGACGTACGAGCGGGCGCTGGCCGCCGGCAACCTGCTGGATGCCCTGGGCCCCGAGATCAAGAAATCGTGGGAGCTCTACAAGGAGAAGGTCACGCCGGAGGTGGCCGGCTCGACCGACTACTTCCGCGACGCCCTGAACGAGATCCTGGCCGAGGGCCGCACCGTGTTCTAGGACTCCCGGCGCAGCGTTGCCACCGCCGCCGAGGAAAAGCCGGCCGCGTCCCCGTGAACGCGGCCGGCTTCGTCTGTCGGGCGCCCGGTCGGCCGGACTACGTCCACTTGTCCTGGCTGATCTCGGCCAGGATGTCGTCGATCTGCTGGCGGACGCGGGCGTTGTGGTCGGGCTCGAACAGGGCCTGCTTGACCCTGCCCTGGGAGTCCTTCTTGACGTAGCGGAGGGCCTGCAGGTCCAGCATGGACATGAGGATGTCCTTGCTCACCCTGACCTCCAGCGGGTTGCCGTCCTGGTTGCTGGCGGGGTTGTGGTAGGGGTGCATCCCGTTGCCCCAGCCGTGGACGACCATCGAGCACAGCAGCGCCCGGAAGGTGTTCTGGCCCTGGACCGTCTCAAGATCGAAGTTGCCGCCCACGCGCTCGGTGACGCTGTCGATGACCGCGCAGAGCTTCTCCAGCAGCGCGTCGTCGATCTCGATCTGCAGCAGCCGGGCGAACATGGTCTTGAGGATCTTGTCGGTGTTCGTCGTCATGGAGCGCTCCCGTCCGGGGTTGCCGAGGTGCCCGCGCCCGGCGGCGCGGTGCGCGAGTGCCCTGAAGTTTCGCGTGGATCTTGCAAATTGCTTGCCCATTCCCCGGGATGCCCCCGGATCTGATGAAATGACAAGGTGATGCTTGTCGTTTCGTGGCACACCGCTTGCTTGGCAGGGATGTTCCGGCCCGTCCGTGCGGGCCGCCTGAGCCGGAAACGACGAAGGGCGCAAGCCGTGGTCACCAGCCAGCTGACAGCCACCCGGACCTGTCGCGTGCTCTATTACGGGCCCGCCAGCGCCGGCAAGCGGGCCAACCTGCGGGTGATCCACCGGTCGATTCCCCCGGAGCAGCGGCTGGCCGTGGCCACCGACGATCCGGAGCGGCAGATCGCCTTCCGCGTGCGGCACGGGGCCCAGGGTGACTGGCAGGTGTTCGTGCAGGCGGTCGACGCCGGCCGTGAGCGGCCGCGGGCCGCGGGCCGCGACCTGCGCGCCCCGTTCGACGGCATCGTCCTGGTGGTCGATTCGGGCGCTTCGGCACTCGACCAGAGCCTGGCAGCGCTGGAGTCGCTCAAGACCTGGCTCGAGTCCTGGGACCTGGACCTGATGCGGGTTCCCATCGTCATCCAGTACAACCGGCGGGACCGCGCCGACACGTTGCCGGTCGATCGCCTCGAGAGCCTGCTCAATCCGTGGGGCCTGCTCTCGTTCCCGGCCAACGCCGCCAACGGCGACGGCGCGCGCGAGACGCTGAAGGCGATCCTCGGCCTGGCGATCAACCACCTGGCGTCCAATCCCGCCGCCGCCGCCCTGGCCCGGGCTGCCGCCAACCCGCCCGCGCCGGCGCCCGCGCCCGCGCCCGCGCCGCCGCAGCCGGCTCCGCTGGCCGGCAGCCCGCTCGGCATCGACTACGGTCCGCCGCTTCCCGGCGCGGAGATGGGCGCGACGACGCGCGCGCTGAGCGAGGCGATCTACCACGAGCTGCGGCCGACCGTCGTCGTGCCGGTCCGCATTCCCCGGCACCTCCTGTCGGGCCGGGAGCCCGTGCGCCTGCTGCTCGAAGTGCAGGTCGATGAAGAAGGCCCTTACTGAGGCCGTTCCACCCGTCAGCCCGGCACCCGGCCATTGACCACCCGCGCTTCCGCCGCTAGATTCGCGCCCATGACACCACGCGACATCGAAACCAGCGGGGGAGGCGGCGAGCCTTCACCCACCGAGATCTTCGAGAACGGGCGCCGCGCCGAGAACGCCGGCCGGTTCGACGAGGCGCGCAGCGCCTACGAGCTGGCGCTGGCGGCCGAGCCGGCGCGCCACGAATGGCTGTACCGGCTGGGCTGCGTCCTGCTGAAGATGGACCAGGCGCCCGACGCCGAGCTCGTGCTGCGGCGCGCCGTCGAGCTGCAGCCCGAGGCCCACGCGTACCTGACCAACCTGGGCGTGTGCTGCGACCGCCAGGGACGCCGCGACGAGGCGGTGCTCTGGTACCGCCGCTCGACGCAGAAGGGCGGCGGCAGCGCCGTCGCCTACCATAACCTGGGCGCCATCTATGCCGAGGCCGGACGGGCCCAGGAGGCGATCCGGGCCTTCGAGTCGGCGATCGCCCTGGAGCCCGACGCCGAGGGCTGGCACAACCTCGGACTGGTCCACTACGGGGCCGACGAGTTCACGCGGGCGCTGGAGTGCTTCGAGCGGGCCGTCGCCTGCGATGCCGCGTTCGCGCGCGGGCAGTACTTCGCCGCGCTCTGCCTGATGAAGTGCGGCATGTACGCCGACGCCTGCAAGCGCTTCGAGCTGGCCTGGCGCCTGGATCCGCGCCTGGTGCGCGTCCCCTTCTACCAGGGGGCCTGCCTGCACAAGCTGCAGCGGTACGAGGAGGCCCGCCTCGCGCTGGAGCAGGCGCTCGAGTACATCCCCGAGGACGGGAAGCTCCACTACCAGCTGGCATTGACCTGCGACGCCCTCGGCATGCCCCAGGAAGCGCGCCTGCACTACAGCCAGGCGCGGGCCGCGCGGCAGCAGAAGGGCCAGGCCTGATCGGCGGCGTCGGGAGGCGCGGTCAGCGGGCGCCGGCGGGTTCGGGCGCGCCGAGCAGGCGCGTCAGGGTCGCCGCGACGCGCTCGGCGTCGAACGGCTTGATGACGAAGTCGCGGGCGCCGAGCTTGATCGCCGCCAGGACCTGTTCCTTCTGGCCGAGCGCCGTGATCATCACGACCTTGGCGGCGGGATCGCGCTGCAGGATGGCCGCGAGGGCCTCGTTGCCGTCCATGCGGGGCATCGTGATGTCGAGCAGCACCAGGTCCGGACGCAGCTGCGCGTGAAGCTCGACGGCGCGGGCACCGTCGGCGGCCTCCGCCACGACCGTCCAGCCGAGATCCGTCACGATCTCCCGCAGGATGCTGCGCGTGAATTCGGCATCATCGACGATCAGGACGGCGTGGCTCACAAGTGCCTCCGCGGGAACGCCGGCTGCGCTCCGCTGTTGATCGCGAGTCCCGGGCCACCGCTGGCGGCCCCGGGCTGGCGGCTTGGACGTTCCCGGACGCCCCCATCATCGACGATTCGGGGGCCGACTTTACCGGCGATTCGCCGGGGCACCCGGGCGGCACGGCGGGCGGAAGCCCGTTTCCACAGGAGGTTTGGCAAATGCGCAAGGGCAAGGCGGTTGGCGTGGCGATCCCGGCGGTCCTGACGGCCCTGGCGGCTCCGGTGGCCCGGGCCGGTGACGCCGGCGGTCCGGTGGTCAGCGAGGCCTCGGCGCGGCGCAGCGTCGACGTGACGGTCTACAACCGCGATCTGGCCCTGGTGCGCGAGACGCGGGCGGTCGACCTGCCCGCCGGCGAGGTTCGGCTCGAGTTCCGCGACGTGCCGGCCCGCATCGACCCGGTCACGCTCCTGGTGAGCGCCGGCGAACGCGGACGGTTCGAGCTGCTGGAACAGAACTACGAGTTCGACCTGCTGTCGCGCGAGCGCATCCTCGAAAAGTACGTGGGGCGCGACGTGGCCTGGATCCAGGAGGACGGCTCGCGCGTACAGGGCACGCTGCTCGGCATGAGCGGCGGTCCCGTGTTCCGGGTGGGCGGCGAGGTTGTCTTCGAGGTGCCGGGGCGCCTGGCCCTGCCGGCCCTGCCGGCGAACCTGCGCGATCGCCCGACGCTGGCCTGGCTGGCCAGCAGCGGACGCAAGGGGCCGCTCGACATCGAGGCTTCGTACGTCACGCACGGCATGTCCTGGCAGGCGGACTACGTGCTCCAGCTCGACGAGGCCGGACGGCGCGCCGACCTTCAGGCGTGGGTCTCCGTCGACAACCGCAGCGGCGGCGCCTACGAGGGCGCGCGCCTGCTGCTGGTGGCCGGAGACATCAACCAGGTCGAGCCGGAGCCGGAGATGATGTACGCGATGGACAGCATGATGAAGGCGGCCCCGGCCCGCGGCTTCGTGGAGGAGGAGCTCTACGACTACCACCTCTACACGCTGCAGCAATCCACCACGCTGCTCGACAACCAGATCAAGCAGATCGCGCTCTTCGAGGCCTCCGGCCTCGGGGTGAAGAAGCACTACCGGCTGGAAGGGCAGACGCATTTCTTCCGCGGCATGGGCCGGCTGGACGACCGGCCGCAGGTCGAGGTGTTCTACAGCTGGGAGAACACGGCGAAGAACGCGCTGGGCCAGCCGCTGCCGGCGGGTGTCGTGCGCGTCTACGGGCGGTCGTCAGGGGGCGGTCGCCAGCTGCTGGGTGAGGACCGTATCCGCCACACGCCGGTCGACGAGACCGTCGAACTGCGCGTCGGAAGCGCGTTCGACCTGGTGGCAGAGCGCGTGCGCACCGACAGCCGCAAGCTGGCCGAGGACCTCTACCGCCACAGCTTCGCGATCACGCTGCGCAACCACCGCAAGGAAGCGGCCGTAGTCGAGGTGATCGAGCCGGTCGGCGGCTTCTGGGAGGTACAGCAGTCGTCCCATCCCGCGCGCAAGGTCGACGCGTCGACGCTCGCGTTCGACGTCCCCGTGCCGGCGGACGGCCAGACCGTGCTCACGTACAGCGTGGACGTGCGCTACTGACGGGTACGGCCGGGCGCGCCGCCCAGCTCGGCTCGCAGCGCGGCCAGCCGCGCATCCCCCGGTGACAAGGCGAGGGCGCGCTCGACTGCGGCGAGCGCGCCCTTCGCGTCGCCCGCCGCGCGGCGCGCCACCGCCAGGTTGGCCCACGGCTCCACCGAACGCGGGTCGAGCCGGGCAGCCTCGGCGAAGCGGCGGGCGGCGTCGGCGGGGCGCCCCAGCCGCATCAGGCAGACGCCCGCGTTGAGGCGCGCCGGCGCCAGCCGGCGATTTGCGGCAGCGGCGGCGGTGAACTCCGCCAGCGCGGCGTCGTGGCGACCCTCGGCCAGGTAACGGTTTCCCAGGTTGTGGCGCGCGGTGGCGTGCCGTGGCGAGAATTCCACGGCGCGCTCCAGGCATGAACGCCCCTGCGCGGCGTCGCCGGCCAGCAAGTGCAGGGTCGCGGCGGCGACGAGCGCATCGGCTGCGCGCGCCGGCGACAGCCCGCTGGCCACGCGCTCCTGCTCCTGGGCGCCGTGTCGCAGCAGCGCCTGCTTGTCTGCCTGCTGGCGCGGCTCGGAATCGGGGCCGAACGGCAGGTGCTCGCGGCGCAGCAGCACGCCCGCGCCCTCGGCCGATACGACCTGCCAGCGGGGCGAGGCCACGAGATCGGACAGCAGCCGGGCGAAGGGCCCGCCGGGACCGGCCAGGCAGACGGCGTCCACGCGGCGGGAGTCCAGCAGCGCGAGGGCCTGCTCGCCGCCGCGGCGGATCACGGCATACTCGCGCCACAGCGCAGCCGAGTAGGCCTCGGTGCGGCCGTCGATGTAGACCTCGCTGCGCGTCGTGCCGAGCAGCAGGGCGCTGGCGCCCAGGTTGGCGAACACGCGTGCGGGCGGTTCCGCGGCCAGCCTGGCTGCCGCCGCCACCGGGTACTGGGCCGTCGCCAGGCCGCCGCCGCAACGGCGCGCGACGCCCTCGGACAGGTAGAAGGCGTCGGTCCGGATGGAGACACCCCAGGCGATGGCGAGTCCGGCAAGGACGATCCCGGCGGCCACGGCGGGACGGCGGGCGCCGGCCAGGCTGCCGTGCCAGGCCGGCGGCGGGGCCCAGCGCAGGGCCAGCAGGGCCAGGGCGACGGCGTACGGGCCCAGCGCGCGCTGGCCGGCGAGCGCGGCGCAGGCCAGCCCGGCCCACAGGCCGATGCGCAGCAGGCCGAGGCGACGCCACCCCGTGACGACCAGCAGCAGCCCGGCGCCGAGGCTGGCCAGGAACGCCGTGATCGTGCCGGCGAACATGCCCGGGGACCTCAGCAGCGGCGTCAACTCGGCGATCGCATCCTGCAGTCCCTCGCCGTCGCCGCGGAACTGGCCGATGGCGCGCAGTGGAAAGGCGAGTCCCTGCCAGCCGTTCGGCGTCGCGATGAGTGCCACGAGGGTGGCGGCCAGGCCGACCGCGACGGCGCGCCACCGCGCGCGCGGAACGGGGACCAGGGGATCGGCCATCGCCAGCACGACGAGCAGCGGCGACACGGCGGCGAAGCCATGGACCTGGGACCAGGCGACCACGAGCCAGAAGACGCGGCCGCCGGCCGCCCTCGGGTCCACCACGGCGCGCAGGCCGACCGCGGCGGTGCCCCGCGCGGCGACGTCCCGCCGCCAGCCCTCCGCGAAGCGGACCAGCGCGACGAGCGCGAGGTACGAGAGCAGCTCGGGCCGCAGGAGCAGACGTGGCCACAGCAGCAGGAGCGCGGAACTGACCGCGAGCCCGGCGGCGACCGCGCCCAGGGGCGTGCCACGGCCGCGCAGTCGCTCGCGGGCTCCGTCACCGAGGGCCAGGGCGAGCACGATTGCCATGGACAGCACAGTGCGCAGGAGGTTCCAGCCGCCGGCATCAATCGCGACGGGCGTCCCGCCGGGCGCCGTGGCGCAGACCAGGAGCTGGAAGAGCCACTCGTGATTGAGCCACGGATGGCCGGGCTCGGTGAAGCTGTAGGCGTTGACCGGCTGCAGCGGGCCACTGGCGATCTGGTCGGCACCCGCGCGCAGGTGGAACCAGACGTCCAGGTCCTCGAGCGGGTGCCAGGCCAGCAGAAGCGCCAGGCTTACTGCCAGGATGAGGGTGCCGGCCTGCAGGCCCGCGGTCAGTCGCGGGGACGGCGCTGGCGGCGGCACGGCCGCGGCCGGGGCGGGTGCGGATCTGTCGGGATGTCGAACCGTACGCATCGCGCCGCCGCTTTCGCCGGTGGTGGAGGATGGCAACCTTAACAGGCGGGCGGCCGGCGCACCAGCCGGGTGCGCCAAACGCGACGTTGACAAACTGGCGGGACGAACAGGGCCTTCATTGACAATTTGTCAAAGTCGACGCCTGTGCCGGCTTCGGGTTGCGGCAATCGGTTCCGGCACCTCTGTAACTCGTTGTTATGTAATTTGTTCGGAAACACAACAAACAGGCCCGGGATTGGTCCGGATGGTATGCATCTTGTAAAAGGGGCGTCAACGAACACGCAACCACGCACCGGCGCCGGGCGCCGGAACCCCATGGCGAGGCGGAACAGGCCCAGGGGCCAGAGCGGATGGAGTAGGAGACATGGCCAAGCAGGCATCGACCCGGACCACGCGCACGGCGACCACGGAAGCCCGCTCGAGCAAGGCGTCGCAGGCGGTCAAGGCGGCTCCGGCGGTCCGGACGACCACGACGACCCGTTCCGCAGCGGCGACCCGGGTCCCGGCGGACAAGCCGGCGGCGACCCTCAAGGCGAAGGCTGCGCCCGCGCCGGCCCGGGACGCGGCCAAGGCGGCGCCGCGCCCCAAGGCGAAGACGCGGCGCGCCGCGCGCGCCCAGCAGGAAGCGGCGGCCCCGGCGGCCCAGTTGATGAGCAACCTCGACCTCTATTTCCAGGAGGTCAAGGCGTACTCGCTGCTGACCCGCGACGAGGAGTGCGAGCTTGCGCGCGGCATACACGCCAACGACAACGAGAGCCTGCACAAGCTGGTGAAGGCCAACCTGCGCTTCGTGGTCTCGATCGCCAAGGAATACGCGCACTACGGCGTGCCCCTGGAGGACCTGATCAACGAGGGCAACCTGGGCCTGCTGAAGGCGGCGCAGCGCTTCGACGAGACGCGCGGCTTCAAGTTCATCTCGTACGCCGTGTGGTGGATCCGCCAGTCGATCCTGGCCGCGCTGGCGAACCACAGCAAGATCGTGCGCATGCCGCTGAACCGCGCGCGCGTGCTGAACCAGATCAAGAAGGCCTCGAGCGAACTGCAGCAGAAGCTGCGTCGCAAGCCGGAGCCGGAGGAGATCGCGAAGTTCCTGGGCCTGTCGGTCGAGGAAGTGAAGGACACCCTGCCGCTGATGCAGGACAACTTCTTCCTTGATGACTTCGTCGGCAACGACGAGGACAGCACCTACCTGGACTTCCTCGAGGACACGGCGAGCGAGGGGCCCGATGCGAAGGTGATGGACGACGACCTGAACGAGAGCATCGGCCGCATGCTGGGCGACCTCAAGGATCGCGAGGCCAAGGTCCTGCGCCTGTACTACGGGCTGGGCACCGACCAGGAGCTCACGCTCGAGGAGATCGGCCAGATCATGGGCCTGACGCGCGAGCGCATCCGCCAGATCAAGGAAGAGGCGTTCGAGAAGATCCGGACCAGCAAGTCGTTCAAGTACATGCAGGACTACGCGGAGGATCGCCTGGTCTGAGGCGCAGCGCCAGGTGACGAACGACGCGAGGAGGCGCGGGGCACGGTCGGTGGACCGGGCCCCGCGTCGCTTTCAGGGCAGCAGTTCGTGCGGCGCGACGGCGCCGCCGGTGGCCTGCCGCACCGCCTCGATGAAGCCCTCGCAGCCCGAATGCGGCAGCCAGGCTTCCCAGGTGACCGTGGCGCCGTAGGACTCGGCTCGGGGGTGACCGCCGCGTCCCTCGATGACACTGGCCACGGCATGGCGGAGCGGGTAGGGGAACTCGACCACGAAGACCCGCCCGAGCGGCAGGTCCTCGATCGTCGACGCCGCCAGGGCCAGGGCCGCCGCCTCGCCGTAGGCGCGCGCCAGCCCGCCGGTTCCCAGCTTGACCCCGCCGAAGTAGCGCACGACCACCACGAGCGCATTGGTCACGCCGGCGCGGCGAAGGGCGGAGAGAATCGGCTCGCCGGCGGTGCCGGCCGGTTCGCCGTCGTCGTGCCGGTGTTCGCGGGCCGGCGGCGGCGCGCCCACGCGCCAGGCGCTGCAGACATGGCGGGCATCGTGGAACCGGCGGCGGACATCGGCCACGGCGGCGCGCGCCGCCTCCTCACCCTGCACGGGCATCGCGAAGCCCAGGAACCGCGAGCGCTGCTCGGTGAACTCGGCCTGCCCGCCGGATGCGAGCACGCGCACGCTGTCGGGCGGCGTCGGCGGGGGCGCAGGGTGATCCGGGCGTGGCACGGCCAATCCTCCCTCGGGTGGACCGAATCCGCCCAGCGGCGCGCGGGCGGAAGCGGGGCCATCGGCATGCTACAACCCAGGTTGTTGCCGGGCAAGCGCTTGCCGCGAGTACGCCGCCGGCACAGTGGCACGCAGCTTGCCCCGTAGCGTGCAGGTCACGGCAGGACGCGGGCGCTGGGTCAGCGGAAGGATGCCGCAACATGCTTCGTTCGGGTGTATGCCGGCTGCGCGCCACGGTCGGGCTGGTCGTGTTGATCGCCCTGTTGCCGGGCGCAACGGCGGCGGCCGCTCCGGTTGCGAACCGCCGGCTCGAGTCCCCGGCCAGCCGCCTCGGCCGCCCGGAGGGCGAGGCGCCGTTCGTTTGCGGGCACCTGGCCCTCGGGGGCGCCTTCGAGCACGGCAACGGCCAGCCGGGCTACGGACTCTCGGTGATCTTCCGTCCGCCGGCTGCCGCCGACTTCCTGGACTTCCTGTACGGCTGGAACACGGGCCTGGTGCTGCAGGCCGACCGGCTGGGGCTCGGAGACGGCGGCCGCGTGCTGTCGGCCGACCTCCTGCTGCGCCGCTACCTTGCCGAGCGCGGCACCGGCGGCACTTCCATCCTGCCGTTCATCGGCGCCGGTCCAGGGGCCAGCAGCGCCTGGCCAGGCACCGGCGGGTCGGCCCCGGGCCTGAAGTACTGGTCGCTCGTGCTCGAGGGTGGGCAGGAGTGGCGCTACGCGCGCGGCCACCTGCTGGTGGTCAAGGGCCAGCTGCGCATCCTGCGCCAGGACGGGCGCGACTGGACGACCTGGTCGGTGCTCGCCGGGCTGGGCCTGCCGTTCCCCTGGTAACGCGTGACAACGTGGTGGCCGCCGGCGCCTGATCGGGTATATTCCCGACGGGCGCGCCGGTGGTGCGCCGCGATTCCCCACGCCGATCGGGCGCGCCGCTGACGGTTGCGCCGGCGAGGTCCACGATGATTTCCGCGCATGCCGCCGCACCGGCTCTCGTCCACCTTCGCATCGTCCACCCGCGCATCGTCCACCCGCGCAGCGTGAACCCGCATCCTGCCATGCGGGCCCTGACCATCCTGGCGCTTGCCGTGCTTGCGGCGCTGGCCAGCCAGACCGGAACGGCCACGGCACAGGAGGAGCTCACCTACCAGCAGTACCGGGGCTTGGCGCGGCTCGCGGACGGCTTCGAGCATGTCGCCCAGTTCGAGCCGCTCGAGGGCGAGCCGGGGATGTTCCTGGCCATCGGCGAGCGCTTCGGCACGGTGCAGGTGCTCAGGACCGACGGCCGCGGTGTGCGCAGCGTTTGGAAGAGCAACCAGCTCGCGGGAATTCCCGAGGAGGTCATCGTCGCCGACCTCAGCGGCGACGGCCTGGATGACGCGCTGCTGTGCCGGACCGCGGGCGCCCGCATCTACGCCTGGAGCCTGGACGAGTTCTCGCCTTTGTGGGAGTCGCTGTCGGGCGAGTACGCCGTGATCTCCTGCTTCACCACCGCCAACGTCGACGAGGATCCCGCCGCGGAGATCGTCATCGTGGCCGACAACCGCCTCGTCTACGTCGACGGCGGCACCTTCACCAAGCAGTTCACGAGCATCAACGAGTACGCCGCCACGCAGGTGCGCTGCGGCGACGTCGACGGCGATGGAAGGGCCGAGGTGGTCCTGAACACGGGCAAGGTCGTCGACGCCGGGTCCGGCGAGGTGGAGTGGGAGGATGAGCCGTTCTTCGGCCATATCGAACTGCTCGATATCGACGGCAACGGGGTCCTCGAGGTGCTCACCGAGACGCCGGGCGGCGGCGCGCTGAAGGTCTTCGATATCGGCGGCCGCCGCGAGATCCGTTTCCAGTAGGAGATCCGGCGCTCAGCGAAGGTTGTGCCTTCGAAATCATGTCCGTCCATGCCATGCGCGCGTCCGGGTTCGACTGTCAACCCGCTCACGCCGCGTACTTCAACGCATGCGCCCGCTGCCGAATCAGCACCCGCGTCCGCACCCGCCCCCAGTAGTACTCCTGCCAACGCGCCGGCAACGCTGTCCGTGTCACGAACATCCGCCGCTCCAGCACGTCACTGACCTCAAGCCTCCGATCCAGCATCCCCCGAGCCTGAGCCGGCGTCGGGCTACCCCGCACTTTCTCACGCCGACCCTTGAGGCAGTTCCGCCACACCACGAATATCGCCAGCCGCTCCGCGCTCGACTGCCGGCGCTTCGACCACGCGATCGTCTCCCGCCTGTGGTTCGCACTGCTGTGCCGAAGCAGCAGGTCCGCCAGGTTGACCGGGAACAGCCGGTTGTGCGCGTCCCGGCGCTCCCGACTCGACGTAACCAGATGCTCCACCTTGCACTTGAGCTGATTGATCGCCCGCGGATACGCCTTGTGCTCATCGCTCAGGATCGTCAACTGCGGTTGGCTGCCCGCCACCACCTCCAGCAGGTGCGTCACGTCCTTGACCACGGCCTTGGGGTCCGGCCGCCCGAAAGCGGCCTCCAGCCGCTCCCGCTTGCGCTTCTGGGCCGGGGTCATCGAGCCGGACCGCCTGACCTCGCTGTCGGTGAAGTAGGGGATGAAGTCGGACGTCGGTTCGACCGCCAGGTGGTGGTGGAAGGGCCAGAACTGGGAATGCTCGAAGGAGACGAAGCCGTCGATGACGGCGGTGGCAACTGGTTTAGCGGTGGCCATCAAGCCTGCGTGGAACAGCAGGCAGTGGCG